>NZ_JBHWGV010000046.1:46576-53257 GCF_042732955.1 Kitasatospora sp. NPDC059747
CGCCCTGCGGGCGGGGTGCGCCGGGGGGGGGGGGGGGGGCGGGGGGGGGGGCGCGCCGCGCCGCGCCGCGGGCGGGGCACGCCGAACTGGTCGCCGCCGCGGCGGCCGCCGCCGGGCAAGGGCTGGTCGGCCGGGGGACGGTCGCCGAGGTCGTGACGCTGTGCGCCGTCGCCGGGGAGCACGTGCTGGTGATCGGCGAGCCCGGGACGGCGAAGTCCGAGGCGGTGCGGCGGGTCGCCGGGCAGCTGGGCGGGCGGTACTTCGAGTACCTGCTCGGCCGGTTCACCGAGCCCAACGAGCTGTTCGGCCCGGTCGACCTGCGCCGGCTGCGCGAGGGCCACGTCGAGTTCGCGACCGAAGGGATGCTCCCCGAGGCCGAGTTCGCGTTCCTCGACGAGGTCTTCCTCGGCTCGACGGCCGTGCTCAACACCCTGCTCGGCCTGCTCAACGACCGGGTGTTCCGGCGCGGCCGGACGGTGCTGGCGAGCCCGCTGCGGGTGTGTGTCGGCGCCGCCAACCACCTGCCCGAGGACCCGGCCCTCGCCGCCTTCGCGGACCGGTTCCTCGCGCGCGTCTTCGTCGAGCCCGTCCCCGACGGACAGTTGGAGGACCTGCTGACCGCCGGCCGGCGGCCCTGCACCGCACCCGAACGGCCGGCGAGGCTGCTCGGCGCGCTCGACCGGCTCGCCGCCGCGGCCCGGTCCTGCGACCTGGACGCCGTCACCCCGCTGCTCGGCACCGCGCTGCGGCGCCTGCGGGCGGCGGGAGTCCCGATCAGCGACCGCCGGGCGGTCCGCTCGCAGAACCTCGTCGCCGCGGCCGCCGTCCTCGACGGGCGCACCACGGCCTCCGCGCGCGACCTGTGGGTGCTGCCGCTGGTCGCGCCCACCGCCGACACCCAGGCGCTCGCCCGTGAGACCCTCGCCGACCTGATCGACGGCGCCGCCAACCGCAGCCTGGCGCACACCGCCGAGGAGCTCTCCCGCAGCACCACCGCGCGCGCCGAACGGCTCGTGCGCACGGGCGCCGCTCTGCTCGCCGAGCACGCCGGACTGCCCGACGGGCGTGACTCGCGGCTGCGGCTGGAGGCCGTCCTGCGCGAGATCGACGCCGGCTTCGCCGCGGCCGACCTGCCCGGAGCGCTGGCCGGCATACGCGCCGGCCTGGTCGCCGCGGTCGCCCCCGCATGACGGGCGACGACCGCCGCATGACGGGGGACGACCCCCGCATGACGAGTGACGACCGCCAGGTGTCGGCTGACGACCCCCGCCTGACGGGCGGCGACCGCCACGTGCCGGCTGACGCTTCTCGTCCGACGCCCGTCCCGCTCCGCTGGGTGCGCCGTGAGCCGCCGCTGTCGGCCGCCGCCGTGCTCGCGCTCGGCGAGGACGTCCCCGCTCTCGCCGCCGCCACCCGCGAACGCCTCCTGGCCGGCACCCGTCTCGGTGTCGCCGCGGACGCCACCGCCCTGCTCGTGCTCGGCGCCACCGAGGACCTGCCGTGGGCCCCCGGCGCCCGCTACCTCGGCCTCGACGGCGACCTGCTGGTACCGACCACGGCGCGGCCGCAGCCCGCTGCCGCCCTGTGGCGCGCCGCCCTCGGGGCGGGTGAGGGGCAGCTGTGCGTCCTGGTGCCGGGGCACGCGCTGGTAGCCGACCGGCCACCGCCCGGGACGGACCCGGCAGCGCTGGAGTCCGTCGCGCGCGGGGAGGGGGAGCGATGACCGTCCGTCCGTCCGTCCGTCGAGTCCGTGGGCCGGGCCGCTTGGCTCGGCGCCATCGGTTCTCAAGCGGCGCTGGAGTCCGTCGCGCGCGGGGAGGGGGAGCGATGACCGTCCGACCGTCCGCCGAGTCCGTGGGCCGGGCTGCCTCGCTCGGCGCCATCAGCCACCAACTCGCCGACGCCCTCGATCCGTTGCTGCGCCGCCTGGACGCCATCATTGGCGGGTACGAGAGCACCGCCGGCGTCCTCGGCACACCCGAAGGCCACGGCGGCCTCGCGCGCACCGGGCGCCCGGACCAGCTGCTGCACTCCGAGTGGCTGCTCGCCGACGAGGCCCCGGACGAGTTCCTGCGCCGGTACGCGGACCGCGAACTGCTGCACCTCGCGCCCGAGTCGACCACGGACACCGGTCGCGGCCGGGTCGTCGCCCTGGTCGACACCGGCCCCGCCCAGGCGGGCGCCGGCCGGCTGGTCCAGCTCGCCGTCCTGCTGGTGCTGCACCGGCGGGCCGTCGCCCGCGGCACCGAACTGCTGGTAGGCGTGCTCGGCGACCCGTCCGGCCGGCTGCTGGGCGGCGACCTCGCCGAGGTGCTGCCGCGCTGGCTCGTCGCCCGTCGGCACGCCGACCCGACGCCCGAGGACGTCCGCCGCGCCGAGGAGTCGCTCGCCGACGGCGACCGCGCCTGGCTGCTCGCCTCGCCGCGCCTGGCCGAGCAACTGCCGTCGCGCAAGGGCGTGCTGAGCACCGAGGAGACCGGCTGGACCGCCGACGGCGCCGCCCGCGTCGCGATCCGGGTGGACGGCGGACCGAAGGCCGAACTCCCGCTGCCCAGCGGCGCCGTCGCCGTCCGGGCGCTGCGCGGCTCCGAGTTCCGCCGGGGCGGCGTGGTCTTCGCGCCGCTCCCCGGCGGCACCGGGGCGCTGCCCGCCTTCACCACGGACTCCGCGACGCTGCTCGCGCGCGGCCGGGACGCCTCCGTGCTGCTCGTGGTGCGGCTGCCGCCGAGCACGGCGCACTTCGCCGGGAGCGCCCGGCCGCGCCGCCACCAACTGCGCGGACAGGTGGTCGCCGCCGGACGGACCGGTCGGCGCCTGCTCGTCTACTACGTCGACCGGAGCCGCCTCCTCCTCCACGTCAGCGGCAGCCGCCTCGGTGAACCGGGCCGCTACGACGTCGACTTGGCCGACCTCGGGCTCGACGCCGCCGCACTCCCCGCGCTCGCGCACCAGCCCGTCCTGCCGCTCGTGCGCGACGGCGAGGACCTCGTCGTCCCCCTGGCCGGGCACTGGCGACGGATCGCGCCCGGCGGCCGGGTCACCCTCGACGGGCCGGTGGTGTCGACCGCCGGCGGCCGGCCCTTCGTCCGGGCCCGGGAACCGCGGCTGTTCGACGGCGAGCTCCCGCCCGGCGTGGCCGAGTGCGAGTACCTCGTGCACGGCGCGGGCGGGCTGCTCGCGTGGTCCGAGGACGACTTCGGGTGGGACATCCGCACCCGGAAGGGCGAGCGCCGCTACCTCGAACTCCCCGGCGGCGGCGATGTCATCGCGATCATCGAGGACGAGTCCGGTGCGCCCGTGCTCCTCACGTGCACCCGCGACGCCCACCTGGTCCGCGCCGTCCGCGAAGGCCAGGTCCGCACGCTCACGGACTTCTCCGGCGGGCCCGCGGTGCCCGCCGTCCACCCGCGCTGGCCGATGATCGCGGCCGAGCCCCGGCCGGGCCGGCTGAGGGCCGGCAATGCGGCGACCGGCAAGACCCTCCTCTCGATCGAGAACGACGAATGAGCCCTGTCATCCACGCGTCCGGCTTCGTGCTCGACGTCCCAGTGATCGGTGCGGCCGAGGCCGCCGACCGCGTCCTCACGGCCTGGCGGCCGGGCGCCGAGCTGCGCGAACTTCCGGACCGCCGCTGGCTCTTCACGCTTCCCGAGCCGACGCCGATCCGGGTCGACGGCGCTCCGGGGGAGCCGCTTCGCGCGGTCGGGGGCGGGCTGGAGGCCGTCGGGCTGCGAGGTGACGAGAATGCGGCTCCCGGTGAACTCCTGCTCCATCCTGGCGGTGTGATTGAGCGTCATATCATCGATGCACTACCGCAGTTGAGGCCAGAGGACTGGCTCGACCTGTCCGGACTCACCCTCCACCGGCTCGGCGTGGTCGGTGCCCCGGTCGTGCCCGAGCCCGTCCGGGAGGACGTCCCGCAGGCGCCCGCCGTGGACCTTCGTGCGGCCGCCGGGATCTCCGAGTCGACCGACCGCGCGCGCCGCCGTACGGCGCCGGGCCCGGACCGCTCCAACGAGGGGTGGGTCGCCGCTGCCGCGGTGTTCCTGGTCGCCGCGATCGCCGCGATCCCCTTCTCGAACCTGATCGCCCGCAGGGGCTTCCACCTCGGCGCGTTCCTGCTCGCCGTCGGCGGCGCCGCCGCGGTCCTCCTGGGCTTCGTCCTGCACGACCGGCGCCAGGCGCGGTCGGCCGGTGCCGCCCACGCTGCGGCCGGCGGGGCTGCCGCCCGCAGCACGGCCAGGCCGCGCGGCGCCCGCCGCACGCCGTCCACCTCCGGCGCGCTCCACCGCCGCCACCTGCGCTACCTCCGCGACCTCACCCGGGCATTCGAGCAGCGCCGCTGGGAGGACGCCCTGCGCGACGCCATCCGGCTCGCCGCCGCGGGCTCCCGCGACCAGCCGGCCTGGTTCGGCCGCCGCCTGCCCCGCCGCTTCACCGGCGCCCTCAGGCCGACCCCGCGGCTCGCCGACGGCCCGCTCGTCGCCAGTCCGATCAGCGGCCCGACGGTCCACCAGTACCTCACCGACCTCTACCGCGAGGCCGCCCGCGCCCTCGAAGGCGAAGGGCGGATCGACGAGGCCGCGTTCGTCCTCGCCGACCTCCTCGACGCCCCCGCCGAAGCCGTCGCCCTGCTCGCCCGGCACGACCGCGCCGCCCAGGCCGCCGAATTCGCCGAGGGCCGCCGCCTCGCCGCCCACCTGATCGTCCGCCTCTGGTGGCGGGCCGGCGACCGCGACCGCGCCGTCCGCACCGCCCACCGCCGCGGCGCCTTCGCCCGCGCCGTCGAGCGCCTCGCCGACACCGACCGGGCCGCCGCCCGCGACCTGCGCACCGCCTGGGTCGAGCACTGCCGCTCCCGCGGCGACCGGCTCGGCGCCGTCGCCGCCGCCTGGCCCGACCCCGTCCTGCGCCCGACCGTTGCCGCCGACCTGCGCGACGCCGTCGCCCTCGGCGGGCCCGTCCGCGGCCGGGCCCTCGCCCACCTGCTCGCCCTCGGCGCGGGAGACGCCACCCGTCGACTCGCCCGCGCCCTCCTCGACGGCGGCGACGAGGCCGCCGGGAGCCTCGCCCTCGCCGCCGCCCTCGCCGACCTCCCCGCCGCAGACCCGGCCGTCGACCGCGAGCTCACCACCGCCGCGCTCCGCGCCGTCATCCGGGCCGGCGGCTTCGGCCGGCCGGACGGCACGCGCGACGCGCACACCGAACACCTGCTCCACGAGCGGCTGTTGAAGCGCGCCGACCCGTTCGCCGCCGTCGACCTGCCCCGCCTGCGCCGCGCCGAGCACAGCGTGGCCGGCGTACCGCACCTGACCGCCCCCGACCGCCCCGGCACGCTCCCCGTCCTCGACGCCGTCCGGCTCGGCTCGGGCTCGGTCCTGGTCGCCTGCGGGCACGCGGGCGTCCGGCTGCTCGCCCCCGACGGCCGCACCCGGGCCCGCTGGGACGTGCCCGCCGACCAGCTCGTGGTCGCCGACCACGGCGGCACCGCGCTCCTGGTCGCCCACTACGGCGACGTCCACGAACTCGTCCGCCTCGACCTCGCCACCCGCACCCCCCACCCGTGGACGACGCTGCGGACCCGCCAGATCGTCCCGTCCTTCGACGGCCGCCACCTGCTCACGGCGGACGACGACGGCATCACCGTCCTGGACACCCACACCCCGCGCCCCACCGTCGTGTGGCGCGAACTCGGCCACGACCAGCGGCTGTCGGGCCCAGTGGTGCGCTCGGCGACCAGCTGCGCCGCGCTGGTGCGCACCCGCTCCGACGGCCGCACACCGGGCCGGGCCGAACTCTGGCGCTGGGACCAGCCCAGCTGGGAACTGCGCCGTCGCCTGGGACTGGAGGAGGACGACCGGGTCGCGGCGCAGCCGCTGGCCAACGGCCGTCTGCTGAGCGTCGGGCCGGGCGCGCTCCGCTGGACGGGCGAGAGCGGATCGGTCTCCCTGGAGGTGGACGGCGAGGGCGAGGCGCGCACCGACGGCGCGTGGTGGGCGTACACCGCGACGGACGCGACGGGCGCCCACGTCCGCGCCGGTGCCGGCTCCGGCGCGACGCCCGCCTTCACGGCCGGCTTCCCGGGCGCGGCCGGTACCCCGGTGGGCATCCGCCACCACGCGGGGGCGGTCACCCTGTGGCACCGCAGCGGCCGCGTCCTGGCCGTCACCCCCGACGGCGGCACGCTGCTCGTCGGTCTGCGCGTGACGGCCTCCTGAAGTCGGCTGCAGATCGTCCTTTTTCGGCCCACGCCGAAGGACGGCGACAGCGCCGCGGCACTCTCGGGACGATGGGAGCACCGGGGCGGGGCCGCGCCGGCCGGAGGCCGACGGGGGTGGTCTCCGGCCGCCGCCGCCCCGGGCACCGGTGCGGCGCCAGGTGTCAGGCGTCAGGCGGCGCCCGCGCCGAGCAGGGTGAGGCCGGCCGTCGTGGGGGAGTGGATCGCCGTGGTCCGGTCCCGCAGGGTCGAGATCAGCCCGGCCGCCCGCAGCACCGTCGCGTGCTCGCTCGCGCTGGCCGCCGAGATCCGGACGGCGGAGGCGATCGCGCCCGTCGTGCAGCCGTCCTGCTCCGCGATGGCGAGCAATAAGGCCGCGCCGGTAACGCCCAGCAGCGCCCCCAGCGCCCCCGCCGGCGGCGCCGACCCCGGGGCCCACGCCCGTCCCGCGGGAGGCTGGTTGG
>NZ_JBHWGV010000046.1:53267-66888 GCF_042732955.1 Kitasatospora sp. NPDC059747
GCCCCCCCGCCCGCCCCCCCTTACAGCACCGGGGGCGGCCCTCCACACCCTTCGCCCCCCCCCCCCCCCCCTGGCGCGCCCGCCCCCCCGGGCCGCGCGGGTACGGCCCAGCAGCGCCGCGAGCGCCGCGGACGTCGGCGCCGACGCGGAGCCCAACGGCCGTACGGCGTCCGGCTGGTGAGCCGGGTAGAGCAGCACGGGCTGCGGCCTCCCCTCCGGGAACACCACGGCCGCCCCCGTGACGAACGCGGAGGGGATCAGCAGCAGCCCCCGGCCGTCCAGGTGCATGTCCTCGTCCAACCCCGAGAACATCTTGACGCTCAACACCGGCGCCTCCCACCGGATGCGCGACGGAAGCAGCTGGTTGAACAGCCGCTGGACCCCGCCCTCCAGCAGGTCGCGCCCACGGGCCGCGCGGTCGGCCGCGAGCAGGTCCTCCGCCGGCGCCCGGTACGGCGCGAGCAGCACGTCGTGGACGTGGCCGAGCGCCCCGACCAGCCGGCCCAGCAACTCCCGGTCCTCGCCCAGCGCCCGGGCCCACCCGGGGACCGGCTGCACGGCCGCCACCTCGGCGAGGTCCTCCCGGATCCGCCGGCCCGGCGTGGCCGCGACGGCCTCCAGCAGCTCCGCGACGCTCCGGGTGCCCGTCGGGTTGAGGAACCCCGGCGACAGCCCGTGCGACGGCACCAGGTCCAGGACCATCCGCGCCCGCGGCCCCAGCCGGCCCCGGACCTCGCGGCGCCACGCCCCGAACCGCACGTCCTGGCCGCGGTCCTGCAGGACGCGCAGGGCCGCGTTCAGCTCCATCATCGGAGCCACGCTCCCGGCCACGCGCGTCCGGGCCAGGTCCTCGCCCGTGAAGTGGAACCGAAACGGCATCCCGTCCCCTGCCCTTCCCTCCCCGAACCGGCCGACCGCCACCGGGCGTTCATGATGCCAGTGGACCTGCGGGCCGAGGACCGCCGGGCCCCACCGGCGTTGCATTCGGGCCACGGCCCCGGCGCTCCCGCCGGTCGACCGGCAGCACGGCCCGCGCCGCCGCATCCACGAGATGCTCACGTAGGTTGGGGAGCCGGCCGCCCTCGTGACGGTCATGCAACCGATCGGCCGCTGAACCACACCTCAACTCTCGGGAGAACACAGATGCGTTGGCGTACCTTGGCGACGGCCGTCCTGCTCGCCGCAGTCTCCGTGGCAGGGCTGGGCACACCCGCCGCGACCGCGGCCGACCGCGGCGGGCTCATCCCCGCCGCCGACCGCGAGATCCGCTTCACCGCCGACGGCACGACTGCCTACGGCACCCTCCACGTCCCCGCCCACCGCGCCGGACACCGCCTCGCCGCCGCCCTGCTGCTCCCCGGCAGCGGGCCGACCGACCGCAACGGCGACGAGCCGCCCGCACTGACCCCGGGCACCCTCGCCCAACTCGCCGACACCCTCGGCGGCGACGGCGTCATGACGCTGCGCTTCGACAAGTACTTCACCGGCCGCACCGGCCCCGGCGCCTACCAGGGTGACCCCGGCCGGCTCGACCTCGACGCCTTCACCCGCCAGGCCGCGGCCGCCTACACCACCCTGCGCGACCAGCCCGAGGCCGACCCGCACGCCCTGCTGGTGGTCGGCCACAGCGAGGGCGGCCTGCAGGCCCTCCTCGTCGCCCGGACGGTCCGGCCCGCGCCGGCCGGCCTCGCACTGCTGGCCCCGCAGGACGCTCGCCTGCTCGACCTCCTCGCCGCCCAGGTCGCCGGCCAGCTCGACCAGGCCGTGGCCGCCGGCCAGGTGACCGCGGCGCAGGCCGAGGCGAACAAGGCGGGCGTGAGCGCCGCAATAGCGGAATTCCGGGCCGGCCGCCCGGCCGACACGAGCACGCTGCTGCCCCCGCTCGCCGCCCTCCTGAACGCGTTGTTCGGCCCGAACAACGCCCGCTTCGTGCGCAGCGACGACACCGTCTACCCGCCCGACGTCGCCCGCGCCCTTCGCCCCGGCACCCGGGTCACCGTCACGTGCGGCACCGCCGACACCAACGTCCCCTGCGCGACCACCCCGCCCCTGCTCGCCGCCCTCGCCCATGCCCGCACCACCGGCCCCGGCCTGCGCACCCTCGACGGCGTCGACCACTTCCTCCACCCGGCCGGCACGCCGGTGAACGACCACACCCTGGCACCCGCGGCCGTGGCGGCCCTGCACGAGTTCGCCCGCCCCTGGAAGCGGTAGCCCTCACCGGGCCGGACGCAGGACCGGCGGACGCACGGAACGCATCCCGTGGCACGAGACGGGCGCGGAGGGGTGGGGAAGCGGCCCGGTCAAGTTCGCCGACGACGAATCGGACGGCGCCGACTGGCTGTTCGGCCTGCTGGCGGACGGCACGGCGGAGGCGTACACCGACTGGGCCGGGGACTACTACGAACGCGACATCGACCACGAAGCCGTCCAGGCCGTCCTGACCGGCGCCCCGCTCACCCGCCGAACGGTGGCCGCCCTGTCGGCGACCGCGGACTTCACCGCCGTCGCCGAGCAGGCCCGGAGCCTGGGTTACGCCGTCGACGAGCGCTGACTGCCGGGCCGTCACAGAATCGGCTCATCACATCCAGGCGGGCGACTCGATGCCCCCGAAGTCGTTCCAGGCACGGCAGTAGGCGCGTGATTCCGGCCCGACGGCCGGCCGGACCGATGCGAGGCCGAACCCGTCGTCCCAGGCGTTCAGCAGTGATTCGAAGAACCCTGTGGCAGCGGTGATTCGGTCCGCCTCGTCGCCGTTCATCGCGACGCGCAGGCCGGTCGTGATCCCCGTTATGGGATTGTTCCGTTGAAGAGGGGCAGCCCCTTGGGGGTCGCCCACAGCCGCACCGAAGGGGGCCCGCCGGGTGGGCTCGTCGAGTCGTGGGGTGGAATGACGCTCTGGCCATGGTCTCGCCGTGAGTGGAGACCTTCGAGAAGTTCGGGTGGATGACGTGGAATTCGAAAGGCTTGTCGGCTCCGGCGACTGGCGCGACCCCGCCAAGGAGCGGCGCCTCTATGCACGCGCCCGGAGCCCGTTGGGGGAGGTGCTCCTGCACCGGGCGCGGGCGACGCGGGGTGGTGTCGAGGGCCAGTGGGAGGGTTGGGAGGAGTGGACCGTCGGCATCGGCGGGAACGACGTCCTCGTCCTCCACGACATGGGCAATCCGGGCGGCCCGGCGCTGCGCCGGGTGGCGAAGACCGTCCACGGGGAGTTCGCCGGGGCCGGCATGACGGTGAGGGGGCAGCGCTCGCTGCTGCCGTCCGGCCGGTCCGTCGTGTTGTCGATGGCGGGCGGGGAGATCCGGTTCCGGACGCAGGGGTTCAGGATCCAGGCGGTGTCCGCGCGCGGCGATGTGGTGGGGGAGCGGCGCGGCGGCGTGTGGGGTGGGGTGAGGGCGGAGGCGGACGTCGTGGCCGCGGTCTGCGTGTTCGAGTGGGCGGGCCTCGACGGCTTTCTGGGTTTCCCGCTGCTCCAGTACGTCTGAGACGAACGGTCACCCGGTCATCCCTGGACGAACGGCAGCTCGCGCTGCATGATCGTCCGATGACCACTCCGGAGATCGTCGTCGAACGCCAGCTCGCCGCCTACAACAGCCATGACCTGGACGCCTTCCTGGCGACCTACGCCCCCGATGTCACCGTCAACCGCCGCGACGGCAGCCGTCTCGACGGGCGCGAGGCGCTGCGCGAGGTGTACGCGGGCATGTTCGCGAAGGCGCAGTGCCGGGCCGAGATCGTCGGGCGGTTGACCGAGGGGGAGTGGGTCGTGGATCGGGAGATCGCCCACGGCATCAAGGCCGACCCGGTCCGGGTGCTGGTCGGCTACCGGGTCCGCGAGGGCCTGATCGACCGGGTGGACTTCCTCGGTTGATCGCTGTTCGGAGCCGCCGGGAGCCCCGCGTCCGTATGATGATCATTCATGGGGGATGGCAGAGCGGTTGACAGGTCATCAGGCGTGATCATGGTGCAGGGTCGGGCCCGGCTGTGGGTGGCCGACGGCGCGGTGCACTGGCAGCGGGGGCGGGAGCTGATCGTCGTCCCGGGCGTCTGGGTGCGCCGGGTCGGCGTGGACGGCGGGACGCTGACGGTCGAGCTCTTCGACGACACCTCGCTGACGCTCCGGCACCGGCTACCGGAGGTCGCCCGGGCGCTCGCGGACGAGATCGAGCCGCTGATCGGTGACAGCCCCGGACCGGGCGACCGCCCGCCGATCCGGGACGTCACGCCGCCGCCCGCCGTGGTCAGGGCGATGCGGCGGACGGCCCGGGCCCTGCGCGCCTCGTCGCCGCTCGTCCGCGTGCAGATCGGGCACGCGGCGCTCGCCGTGCCGGTCGCCCTTTTGGCCGGAGGCTGGGTCACGCTCGTGGCCTGGGCGATGGCGGCGGCCGGCCTCTGGCTGATCGGGCTGTCCCTCCGGGTGGTCCAGCCGGTCAAGCGCTGGCGGGTGTGGCGGCGCGGGGTGACGGTGCGGGCGGAGTTCAAGCCCGATTTCGCCACGTACGCCAAGGCCGGTGACCTCCGCGCACACTTCCGCGCGCTCGACGGCTCCGCGCACGACGAGTCCGTCCGCTGGGGCAACCGGCGCAACGAGGTCCGCTACGACCTGCGCGACCCGTCGCGCGTGATCGCGCCGACGCGCGTGATGTGGCTGGCCGACCTGCTCTTCGGGCTGGTGTTCGGCGCGGGCCTCGGCGGGGCGCTGGCCACGCCGTACCTGTCGCTGTTGCTCTGGCTGCTTCTGGGCGGTTCCTAGCCGTTCCGTCGCAGCCCCGGCGCGAGTGCGCCGGCGGTCCGCACGACCTGCTCGAAGGGTGCGAGGTCGCCAGCCGCCCGGCACAGCACGTGCGCGCCCTGCAGCAGCGTGATCAGCGTCGCGGCCAGTCCGCTCGCGGTGTCGGCGTCGAGCCCGGCGGTGGACAGCCGCTCGGCGAGGCGGTCCACCCATGCCGTGAACGCCGTCGAGGCGATCCGGCGCAGCGCCACGTCGTCGTCCTCCGAGCCGGTGCCGATGGTGACGGCGGCGACGGCGCAGCCGCTGCCCGTCGCCGAATCCGCGACCACCGGCCTGACCAGCTCGAAGAAGCCCTCGACGTCTACGCGGGCGGCGTGAACCACCCCGTCGTGGGTCAACATCCTCAACGCCCGCGACGGCGCCTGGGGCATCGGAGGCCGCGCCCTCACCAACGCCGACCTCGCCGAGGCCCTCGCCGCCGGCGCCTGACCGGTCGGCGCGGCCGGCCTCGGCGGTACTGGAGCCCGGCCGGGGCGGGGTCGCGTTGGAAGCGGCGTGAGCGCGCCGGGCGGCATAGGCTCGGAGCCATGCTGATCTACTCGATGGGTGTCTCGGTGGACGGGTTCATTTCCGACCGTGAGGGCAAGTTCGGCTGGTCGGTCCCGAGCGAGGAGCAGTTCCGCTTCCACGTCGAACAGATCAGGGAGCTCGGCGGATTGCTGTGCGGCCGCAGGCTGTACGAGACCATGCTGCCGTGGGAGACGGACCCGTCGATGCGCGACACCGAGCTGTGGGCCGAGTTCGCCGACGTGTGGAGCGGGATCCCGAAGGTCGTCTTCAGCCGCACGCTCGACCGCGTCGAGGGCAACGCACGGCTCGCCCGGGCGCCGCTGGCCGAGGAGGCCGCCGCGGCGCTCGCCGCCACCGACCTGGACGTCGAGGTCGGTGGCGCCGGCCTGGCGGCGCAGGCGGTCGTGCTCGGGCTCGTCGACGAGCTGCGCATGTTCCGCCACCCGATCGTCGTCGGTGGCGGCACGCCCTTCCTGCCGCCCGTCACGGAGGACGTCCGGCTGGACCTGATCGACACCAGGACGTTCGGCTCCCGCGTCGTCTACGAGCGCTACCGGCGCGTGCCCGAATCGTCGGACTGACGCGAACGACAGTGACCGCGAAGGACATCGCTCCTGTGTGGTCTCACCGCCGGGGCATGCCCCCGTGCGGGCTGTTGACCACCAGCGCCAGTGATCCCTCCGCGAGGTAGAAGTGGTCGGGGAAGTACTCGATGTGGAGGTGGCCGCCGTCGTCGAGCTCGGCCATTTCCCGCAGGTTGTCGGCCAGCACCGCCCGCGCCGGGCCGTCGCCGCTGATCACCAGTAGCCGGCGCGAGGCGTCCAGGTGAAGCAGCACGCCGGGGCCGGGTGTGTCCCTGACCTCGACCCTCGTGAGGTCGTGGCGGCCCGTCGCGGCCGAGGACGGGAGGTCGATCACCCCTTCCCCCTCGGCCACCACGCGGGCCAGAAGGTTCAGGTCCTCGGCGGAGCCGGAGACGTCCCCCAAGGCGTACGAGGGGTCGAATTCGATCTTCACGGGCGGTGGCGCTCCTTCACTCTCCGGCCTGCGGGTGGGTGGTGACCACGTCGGGCCATTGCTCAGGGCTGCTGCACGGCCCGCTGCTGGAGGTGCGCGATGCGGGTCAGCGAGCGCATGAACCGCGTGTACTCCTCGGCCCCGATCGCGTCGGCGTGGCGGCGGCCGATCGCGGCGAGGACGCGGCGCGCGGCAGCGATCTCGGCGGTGCCGCGCTCCGTGGGCACGACGAGCTTGGCGCGGCGGTCGGCGGGGTCGGGCCGGCGTTCGACGTAGCCGAGGGCTTCGAGCTCGTCGACGGTGTTGCCGATGATCTGCTTGTGCAGGCCTGCCAGTTGGGACAGCTCGCTGGGGCGCACGCCGTCGGGACGCAGGTGTGCGAGGAGGGCGCCGTGCCGCGGGGTGAGGTCGTCGAACCCCTCGTGGGCCATGGTGTGCCAGAGCTCGTCCTGGAGGGCGCGGAAGAGGATGCCGGTCAGCACCCCGAGGTCCGGTTCCGGTGCGGCGCTCGTCGCACGGGCGTCGTCCTCCGGCATGGCGGTCCCCCTTTCGGATCGGCAGCGGGTCGCTGGTCTGGTCCGTGCACGATATCGCCCGGCCGGCCGGCGGTCCGCGCCGGCCGGGTCGGCCACCGCAGGACGGCGTCCAGGGCTTGCTTCGTCTCAAGCCCCTCGGCATCAGGCCAGTTCGGCGTAGGCCTGTTCGATCAGGCCTGCTTGGCGTAGGCCTCGCGGAGCTGGCCGTTCAGGATGCCGAAGTCCATGCCCACGGCCTCGTACAGCGCGGGGGCCAGCGGGCTCGCGTTGTCGGCGAGCATCTCCACGGCGACCGACGCGTAGTCGACGGCGATGACCCCGGCCTGCTGCATCCGCAGGATGCCGGTGGTGCGTTTGGTGTCGTTGAACGTGCCCGAGGCGTCGACGACGCCGTACACGTCGTAGCCGGCACCGGTGGCCGAGAGGGCGGGCAGGGTCAGGCAGACCTCGGTGGAGACGCCGGCGACGATCAGCTTCTTCCGCCCGGTGGCCTCGACCGCCGCCCGGACGCGGGGGTCGTCCCACGCGTTCACCGTGCTCCGGTCGATGACCTCCAGCTCCGGCGGCAGGGCCGCGGCCAGTTCGGGCGCCAGTGGCCCCCACAGGGACTCCGCCGCCGTGGTCGTCACCACGATCGGGACCCCGAGCACTCGCGCGGCCCGCGCCAGCGCGACCACATTGTGCTTGAGCTCGGCGACGGTGTAGTCGCGCACTGCGGCGAGCAGCCCGATCTGGTGGTCGACGAGCAGCAGGGTGGCGTTGTCCGCAGTGAGCTGCTCGGTGAAGCGCGACGATCCGTCAGTGGTCGTTCCATGCATGGCCGTTACTCCTTCACGAGTGCGTGCCGCGGTGCGGTCGCTGGTTCCAGTGAAGCAGTCACAAACTTTGATAGTCAAGAATTTTGACTACTCGGTCCGACGGAGGAGCGGTTGGGAGAGCGCGTGGCCGGGCGCGGGCCGAACCTCCGCCAGCAGGCCCCGGCGGGTCCTCCGTCAGGGCCAGACGAGCAGGACCGGGCAGGGGGCGTGGTCGACGACGTGACGGGTGACCGGGCCGAGGCTGCGCGGGCCGGGGTGGGTGCGGTCACCATCGCGGGCGAGGACCAGGAGGTCGGCGGCCTCGGACGCGGTGACAACCTCCCGTTCGACGCGGCCGGTGCGCACCTGGGCGGTGCAGGGGAGGTCGAGGCGCTCGGCGGCGGCGCGCACGAGGTGTTCGCCGGAGGCGGCCGCGAGGTGTTCCAGGCGGCTGCCGGGGTCGTCGCCCCAGCCGTCGCCCGGGAGATGATCGGAGTTTTCCCGCCGATGGCCGCGGCCGAAGAGGCCGGCGAAGGCGCCGTGCGCGGCCCCGGGGACCTCGGGGTCGCGCACGTACAGCAGGACGATGTCGGCGCCGGGCGGGGAATGCTCGCGCGCGGCGTCGACACAGGCGGGCCAGGTGCCCTCGGTCAGCCAGACGACGGTCGTCACGTGTCACGCTCCGATCGTGCGGAGTCACCCCCACAGTGCCACCGCGGCCACGGTCAGGGAAGCAGGGCGGCCACCACAGGCAATCCGATGGTCGACGGCCCCGCGGTCGGGGTGCCCGGGCCGACTCCGCAGCATGGACGAATTTCCGTCCTTTCCAACCAAGTTGGGTCCGTCCTGGTCACGCCGAGGGCGCCGGGTGTCGACGCGGTCCGGAGGGCCGGGCCCCGTCAGGGGATCACTCCGCGAGCGCCTGGATCGCCGCGTAGCCGGGGACGTTCGGCATCGCCGGGAGGACGCCGTCCGTGCGCAGGGCGACGGCGGCGTCCACGGCCGCGCCGAGGGCGATGCGGAAGAGCAGGCCGCCCAGGCTGACGCGGCGGACGCCGAGGTCGGCGAGGGCCTTGAGGGACGGGCCGCCGGTCGGGGCGAGGAGGTTGAGCGGGAGCGGGATCGCGGCCACCACTGCGGCGATGTCCGCCGGGTCGGTCAGGCCGGGGACGAACACGCCGTCCGCGCCCGCGTCCCGGTAGGCCGCCAGTCGGGACACCGTCTCGGCGGTGTCCGGCTCGCGCTGCCAATGGGTGTCGGTACGGGCGTTGACGAAGAGCAGGGGGACGGCCGCCTTGATCGCGGCGATCTTCGCGGCGTGCACGTGCGGCGGGGTGAGGCCGCCGTCGGCGCGGCCGTCCTCCAGGTTGACGCCGACCGCGCCGGTCTCGGCGAGCTCGGCGGCGAGGTCGGCGACCTCGGCCGGGTCGTCGCTGTAGCCGTTCTCGATGTCGACGGTGAACAGGAACCTCCCGTGGCCGAACCTGCGGGCGAGCCGGAGCATTTCGGCGCGCGTCCCGCCGGTGCCGTCCGGCAGCCCGGCCGCGGCCGAGACGCCCAGGCTCGTGGTGGCGATGGCGGGGAACCCGGCGGCGGCCAGGGCGGCGGCGGACGCGTGGTCCCAGGCGTTCGGCAGCAGCAGGGGCTCACCGGGGCGGTCGTGCAGCTCGCGGAAGGCGGCGGCGTTGGCGGCGGCGGTGTTGGTGTTGGCCATTGAGGCTCCTGAGAGAACGAGGTGGTGGGCTGCGTCCGGGGCGTTGGTCGCCCCAGTTTCCCGGGTCAGGCGCCCGGCGCCGTGGCGACGTGCCCGGCCCGGCCGTTCCGTTCCAGCAGCCCGGCGGCGAGCGCCAGCGCGTGGGCCCGGCCGGGGCAGCGGTGCGGGCCGGCGCCGAAGACGAGGAGGTCCGGCGCGTCCCGCTGGGCGGCGGCCACGTCGATCAACACGGCCTCACCGGACCGGACTTCACGCTCCCCGACGCGGACGTCCGCGACCGCCCGGCGGCGCAGCGCCGGCACCGGGGGGTCGTGCCGCAGCACCTCGCCGAGGACGCCCGCCGCGCCGCCGGCCGGCAGCCCGTCCGGTGTCGCGCGGCGGGCGTGTTCGACCAGGCGGGCCGTCGCGTCGCACGCCTGGACCAGCAGCCCGATCCGCTGCGCCGCGGCCTCCGGGCTTCCGTTGTCGCCGACGTGGGCCAGCAGCAGGGCGACGGCCTCGTCGGCGGCCTTCGCCTCGACGGGCGTCAGCGGGCCGCCGAAGTACCCCGCCGAGACGGCGACGACCGCCTCGGCCACCGCGTCCGGCCCCGGCAGCCCGAGCGCCTCCGCCAGGGTGCGGACGACCGCGTGCCGGTCGGCGGTATGCCAGTCGTCCGCGTGCCGGGGGTCTGCGGGCCGGCCGTCCGCACCCGCCGCCGAACCGGCTGCGGCCAGCCGGAGTTGCTCGGGGTCCAGCCCGGCCAGTCCGGCCTCGGCGTGGGCGCGCCGACGCGCGTGCACCTGTTCGTCGCCGGTGAACCGGGCGACGGTCGCGCGCAGCCAGGCCAGGGAGCCGACAGGGGAGTCCGCCGCACCGACGGCGGGTTCGGGGACCAGCAGGGGCTGTTCGAGCACTGCGCGGGCGTCGGCGTACGAGCTGACGCCGTGGACGCCGTGGACGTCATGGACGCCGTGGAGCCCGTGGACGGACGGTTCGGAGATCGTCATGGGGCCACGCTAGGCGCGGAACAGTTCGGCGACGGCCGAACCGTGCCGCGAGCTGATGGGTGGTCACCCTGACACGGCGGCGCGGTGGGTCGGGGGTCGTTCAGGGTTGTTCCCGATACCCGTCCGGGCGAGGGCCGAGCACGATCGATCTCGTAGCCAAGCGACCAGAGCTCAACCCGAATCACTCCATGGAGTGCCACATGAATCCCCTCGTCCGCCGCGCCGCCGCCCTCGGCCTGGCCTGTTCCGTCCTGACCGGCGTCACCGTCGTGTCGGGGGCCCAGGCCTTCGCCGAGGCGGGTCCGGGCACCACGACGGCGTTCCCGCCGCTGAACCCCGCCGCGCTGGAGGCCGCCATCCAGACCCGGCCCGGTGACGGCGCCGCCGGTGCGGTCGTCCGGGTCGCCGAGCCGGGTCGGCTGTGGACCGGCTCCACCGTCGACTCCCAGACCGGCCGCAAGATCCCGGAGAACGCGCACTTCCACGCCGGCAGCATCTCCAAGGTGTTCGAGACGACCGTCATCCTCCAGCTCGCCGCCGAGGGCCGGCTCGACCTCGACCAGACCGTCCAGCACTACCTGCCCGGCCTGCTCCCCGACACCTTCGCCCCGGTCACCGTCCGCGAGTTGGTCGACTACACCAGCGGCCTGCCGGACGTGGACGAGGGCAAGCCCGCCGACGGCGTCGACGACACGATCGCCGACCGCTACTCCTACCGGACCTTCGACGAGGTCATCCAGGACACCCTGCGCCCCGCCGACCGCCCGTGGCCCGGCCCGCACTTCGACCCCGGCACCAAGCAGGAGTACAACTCCCTCGCCTTCCGGATCGGGGGCAAGCTGATCGAGCAGATCACCGGCGACTCCTTCAGGGACGAGATCACCGGCCGGATCCTGGACCCGCTGCACCTCGACCAGACCTCGGTGCCCGAGGACGACCCCGAGATGCCCCGCCCCTACCTCCACGGCTACATGACCGACAGCCAGGGCGACGCGGTGGACGTCAGCGAGCAGGGCGGCACCCCGTCCAACATGATCTCCACCACCGCCGACCTGGACCACTTCATCACCGCCCTCCTCCAGGGCCGTCTGCTGCCCGCCGCACAGCAGAACGAGCTGTTCGCCGTGCCCAAGGACACCGAGGGCAAGCCCGTCCCGTTCGTCGGCGGCACCTCCTGCGACAAGGTGGCCTGCTTCGGCGCCGGCCTGATGTCCACCCCGCTGCCGAACGGCACCGTGCTCTGGGGCAAGACCGGCCACGACGACGGCTACGCCAACGGCATGTTCGCCACCCGCGACCTGTCGATCCGCGCCGTCTACTCCATTTCCAACCTCAGCCCCGACTTTTCCGCCCCGAGCCCGCTGTCCAACCGCCTCCTGAGCGCGGTCCTCAACCCGTCCGCCCCACAGGGGCACTGATGACGCGCAGGCGGCGCTGCCCGGGGCTCCCCGGGCCCCCGCCCCCCCCCCCGCGTGGTGAGCCCCCCCCCCGCGGGCCCCCCCGCGCCCGGGCCGGCCGCCGCCCCCCCCGCGGGGGCGGGGGGGCCCCGGGCAGCGCCGCCGACCCACGTGTCGTCAGCGCACCGCCTGCGGCACCCGCTGCGCCGGGACGGCCGCCGTGCCCGCCGGCGTCGGCGTGGCGCCCAGCGCCGTCCCGCGCGTCTCCTCGGCCCACAGCACGCACACCAGGAGCCCGAGCGCCGTGGTCCCGGCCGCGATCAGCATGGTCGGGCCGGTGCCGAGCCCGGTCAGCGACAGCGGCAGCAGGTAGGTGCCCACGGCCGCGCCGATCCGGCTCACCGAGGTGGCCACGCCCACGGCGGTGGCACGGATCTCGGTCGGGAAGAGCTCGTTGGGGTAGGTCCAGTCGAGCACGTTGGGCCCGCCGCACAGGAAGGCGTACGCGCACAGCGCGGTGAGCGCGACGGCGGCCGGCGCGGTGGGCCACACGCCCAGCAGCGCGAGCGGGACGGTCATGAGCGCGAACGACCAGATGATGACGGGGCGTCGGCCCTTGGTGTCGATCAGCCGCAGGGCGGGGTAGCAGCCGAGCAGGAACACGAGACTGATCAGCCCGGTGCCGAGGGTCTCCATCACGGTGCCGCCCGGCATGCCGAACGAGGAGAGGATCTGCGGGCCGAAGGTGAGCATCGCGAACAGCGGGCCCACCTGGCAGAGGAAGAACAAGCCGCAGAACAGGGTGCGGCGGCGGTACGGCGGGGTCATCAGCAGCCGCAGGCCGCCGGGGCGCCGTGCGGCGCCGACGGCCTCGGGCATCAGCTCCCGGCCGTCCACCCGCACGCCGAGGTGCTTCTCGACCACGCGGACGGCGTCGCCGACCCGCCCGTTGGCGGCCAGCCAGCGCGGAGACTCGGGGGAGCCTCGGCGGATCACGAGGAAGACCACGCACAGCACCGTCGAGCTCGCCAGCATCCACCGCCAGCTGCCGGGACCGGCCAGCTCCAGGAACAGGTAGCCCACCACGTAGGCGAGGACCGAACCGGCGTACCACGCGACGATCTGCTGGCCGAGGAGGCGCCCGCGGTGCTTGGCGGGCAGCCACTCCGCCAGCAGGGAGGTGGCGATGGGGTAGTCGGCGGCCACGGCCATGCCGAGCACGAAGCGCAGCACGGCGATCGCCCACACCGCGTCGACCCAGAAGGAGAGCACCGAGCAGGCGACCATGACCAGCAGGTCGGCGGTGTACATCACCTCCCGGCCGATCTTGTCGGTCAGCACGCCGAACAGGGCGCCGCCGACGAACATGCCCACCAGGGCGGCGGCACCGATCAGGCTGACCTCCGCGGTGGACAGGCCGAGGTCGGGCCGCATCCCGATGAGGGCGACGCCGACGATGCTCAGGATGTAGCCGTCGAGCAGCGGCCCACCGGAACAGGCGAGGGCCAGCCTGCGGTGGAAGGCGGTATAGGGGGCGTTGTCGATGGTCCGGGACATGGTCTCGGGGATCCTCCGGAGCGTACGGCGGCGCTGTTCGCGCGCCGTGCGCCGGGTAGACGACAGGACGGACGCCACCCGGTCGGACGGCGCCGCCGCCCGAAGGCGACCGTCCACGGTTGCCCCGGTGCACCGGGCTCGCCACCGGGCCGAAGGTCGGCCGGATCACCGACGAAGGTCCCGAAGCGGACGGGCCTTCCGGCCGTGCCGCCGGGCCGCCCGCCCGTGTCGCACGGGGCCTGGAGCCGTGCCGTAGGCCACGACACCCCGGGGGTTGGTAGGGGGGGGAAAACCACCGGGCCCAAACCCGGG
>NZ_JBHWGV010000047.1:0-34146 GCF_042732955.1 Kitasatospora sp. NPDC059747
GCGCCGCGCGGGGGGGACCCGGGGGGGGCCCGCCCGGGCCCCCCTAGCGGGGCGCGGGGGCGCAGCGCGCGGGCGGGCCCCCGGGCGGGGGCGGGCGCGGCGGCGGGGGCGCGGACTCCTCGCCCGGCTGGACGGCCTTCGGCTGGACGGCGTGCGGCCGGGCTTTCGGCTCGGGTCTCGGGTGGGCTTTCGGGCGGGGCTTCGGGCGAGGTTTCGCCGGTGTCGATGCCGGTACCGGCGCCTCGGCCCCGGCGGCGGGTTCCGGTCGAGCGGCCGGAACCCCAGGCGGTGCGGACGGAGGCCCGGACGGGCGGGGCGGGACGGCAGGGGCAGGCCCGGACGGGCGGGGCAGGACGGCTGGCGCGGGCCCGGAAGCGGGAGGCGAAGGAGCAGGTGCAGAGGCCGTCTCCCGTGGCTCCTCCTCCCACGACAGGTACGCCCCGCACGCGCCGCAGAAGTCCTCGCCCCGCGCGCAGGGCTGACCGCAGTGCTCACACGTCGTCATGGTGCCCGTCCTCCTCCTCGGCCCTCCCGGGCCGCGCCGCCACCACCTCGACCGTGAACGGCACGTGCGCCGGCCGGTTGGCGGCCACCAGCTCCCGCACCGCCCGCAGGTCCACGACCGCCGGATCCGGCACCCGCAGCCGCACCACCAGCCGGGGCGCGGCCTCCCCCGGCAGCGCCGCGTCCGGCCGGGCCGACCACCGGGCCCCGCCGCTCTCGTCGATCTCCGGCTCCACCCCGAACACCAGCCGCAGCTGTGCGGCCAGCCCCGCCCGCGTCCCGCGCACCGCGTGCAGCGCCGCCGCGTGGACGACGGCGGCGCGCCGCCGCTCCGGCGGGAGGTCCGGCCCGGTCGGCGCGCCGACCCATTGCGCCAGGTAGGCGAGGAAGTCCGGCGGCGCGAGCCGGGGGTCGAAGTACGCGGCCAGGTTGTCCAGCGTGCACAGCACCGGCGCGAGCACCTCGTCCAGCGCGCCCGTGAAGCGCTGGAGGAACAGGTTCTCCCCCGCGCCGTCCCCGTCGTCGGCGTAGACGCCGGGAAGCTGCGCCCCGAGCGGGTGGCGGCTGGGCAGGTCCGGGACGGGACCGCGTCCGTGCGACCGGGTCGGCATCCGTCCTCATTCCGCCGCGACGCGGACCTGGTGCTCGTACGAGAACACCAGGGCGTGCGGGGCGAGGTGGATCCGGTCGGTGGCCTCGCCGCGGTGGCCGTGTTCCGGGTCGGCCGGGAACAACCGGACGCTCTCGACCAGTTCGACGCCTGGCACCCGCTGCAGCACGGCGAAGACCTCGCCGGCGTGCAGCGGGCGGCCGAACGGCCAGCCGGTGCCGTCCGGCCCGCCGGTGAGCGGGTGGAGGTGGCGGTGGAGCGCGGCCAGCGCGGCCCGCTGCACGGCGCCCGGCGTGCTGCGCGGCCTGGCCCTCAGCGCGGCGACGACCGTGACGCCCTGGTAGTGCGGCGGCTCCACCAGCAGCCGCGCGCCGAGCAGCCTGCGTTCGTCCAGGTAGCCGGTGACCTGCTCCAACAACTCCTGCGAGCAGGCGAGTTGGGCGAAGGCCAGGCGGCCCTCGCCGTCGTCCTCGGCGTTCGGCACGAGCAGCACCCGCACCCCGCCGGCGTCCGGCCCGGTCTCGGTGGCGACGCAGCGCACCCGGCCGACGGCGGGCGCGGCCTCGCGCGCCAGCTCCTCGTAGTCCTCGGCGGTGACGGCCCGGCGGCGCGTGCGCAGCACGATCGGGCCGCGCAGCCGGGCACCCGCGACGTCCTCGCCGTCGACGCCGCCCTCCGCCGCCCGCGCGTTCTCCACCCGGGCCACGTACGGGACGGAGGTGCGCAGCACGGCCAGCGCGCCGCGGGCGACGTTGCCGCGGCGCCCGCCGCCGGTGGCGTACGCGCGGACCCGGACCGCCGTGCCCTCGGGCGGCACCGCGCCGTACCGGCGGAGCGTGCCGTCGGGTTCGCGCACGGCCGGGCCGAAGGCGATCTCGCCGGTGCTGCGGTCGAGCCGGAAGTGGCGGTCCTCGGAGGTCGAGCGGGCGAAGTCCTCCACCTCCTGCCACTCCTGCGTCCCGTCGGTGCCGGTGGTCTCGACGGTGACCGGCTCGCCGCCGGCGACCACGGGCGGGCGGGCGAGGATGAAGGTCTGGCCCGGCAGCCCGTCGGAGCGGCCGAGGGCCTCGCCCTCGACGCGCTCCGCGTGGACGGCGGTCGTGGTGCCGCCGACCGTGAACGCCTCGGCGGAGATCAGCACCGGCGTCGCGGAGTAGGACGGACGGCCGGGGACCGGCGCGGTGATCCGGCAGCGCAGCCAGCCGGCCCGGTGGCGGGCCTCCACCGAGGCGGCGTGGTCGGGCGGCAGCCGGAGGATGACGTCGCCGGGCCGGTTGAAGCCGCCGGTGGTGTCCCGCTGGACGGCGCAGCCCGCCCAGCCGTCGCCGGTCCAGGCCTCCCAGGCGAGCGGCGGGTGGTCGGGGTTGATGCCGTGCCCGCTGACCGGGAACTCCAGGCGCAGCGCCACGAGGCAGTGCGGCACGGCCTGCGAGAGGCCGAAGAGCAGGACGTCGCCGGGCACCGGGACGGCGGCGAAGCACGCGACGCCGCGGCCGTCGGCGAGGTCGGCGTCGCGGTCCACCGGGGCGCCCTGGGAGGCGGTCGCGAGGTGCGTCAACGCGCAGGGGAGGATGGCGAGTTCGCGGACGGTGGAGAAGACCACGGCCTCCTCGGTCGCGGTCCGCACGGTGGCCACCTCCGCTCCGGCCCGCACCGGGACGGTCCGCTCCTGTGGCGCGGAGAGCCAGAAGGTGACCTCCGTCCGGGCGGCGGCCGGCGGGAGCAGGCGGACCCCGATCAGGTCGAGGAAGGCCAGGTGGTTCTTGTCGGGCACCCGGTTGAGCCGGTAGATCAGCTGGTCGACCATGTGGGCAAAGGTCTCGATCAGCGTCACGCCCGGGTCGGAGACGTTGTGGTCGCTCCACTCCGGGCAGCGCTGCTGGACGAGCCGCTTGGCCTCGTCGACGAGGTCCTGGAAGCGGCGGTCGTCCAGGTTGGGCTGCGGCAGGGGCATCAGGGGCTCCCCGGGTGGTCGGGGCGGTCGGGGACGTCGGCGATGTCGGGGCCGTCAGGGCCGTCGGGGCCGTCAGGGCCGTGCGCGGGGATGACGTAGAACGGGAAGACGAGGTTGCGCGGGTCGTTGGTGCCGCGCAGCGCGTAGCGGACGTCGATCCAGAGCGTGCCGGAGTCGACCGCGTCGAAGCCGACGACCACGTCCACGAGGTCGATCCGCGGCTCCCACCGCTCCAGCGACAGCCGCACCTCGTAGGCGATCAGACCGGCGGTGGCGCTGTCGGCGGGCGCGAAGACGTGGTCGTGGATGGCGCAGCCGAACAGCGGGCGCATCGGCCGCTCGCCCGGCGCGGTGGAGAGGATCAGACGGATGCTCTCCTCGACCTCGCGCTCCTGGGCGACCAGCGCGATCGACCCGGTCGGGTCGGTGCGGACCGGGAAGGCCCATCCCGCACCGATGAACCGACGTCCCATCACCCTCACCCGCCGATCAGCACGGTCGGGCAGCCACCGACGATCGGCGCGCCGCAGGCCGCGAGGTCGCCCGCGCGGGCCGCGGGCAGGCCGCCGATCAGGACGGTCGGGCAGCACGGCGGGGCGACGGCGCTCGGCGGGTGGACGGCGGGCGGCGGGAAGGAGCACACGTGCGGCGTGCCGACGACGGCCGCGGGCTGCCCGCCGATGAGAACGGTGGGGATCCCGGGCGGGGCGAGCACGCCGGGGTGCCCGGTCGGGTCCCCGACCCTGGCGGCAGGTGGCATCGGTGGTGCTCCTTCGCTCGTCCTCGTTCATCGGAGGTCAGTCATCGGAGGTCGGTCATCGGAGGTCAGTTGATCTTGATGAGGGCGGCACTGATCGAGCAGGTCGCGCCGCCCTTGATCTCGGTGCTCGCCGTCCCGGACACGCCGACGGTCGCGCCCCTGACGTCGACCTGCCCCTGCGTCTGCAGCTTCACCGCGCCCGCGCCGCCGTCCAGTTGGACCCCCGAGCGGGCCGTCACCCGTACGGAGTCCCCGGCGAGTTCGAGCTTCCCCTGCCCGGCGTCGACGCTGACGCCCTGCGCGGCCTTGACGGTCACCTTCTCCTTGGCCTCGATCTCCACCGTGCCGTCGCTGTGCACGACCACGGACGTCGCCTTCCCGTCCAGGTGCAGCGTCACCTTGCCGTCCCCGGTGGACAGCCGGACGCCCTTCGGGCCGGCGGCGGCGTCCAGCAGCTCCAGCCGGTTGCCGCTGCGCGACACCAGCGAGCGACGGTTGACGGCGCCGCTCGTCCCGTCCACCGCCTCCACGTCGTGCCGGGACGGCCGGTCCTCGCCGTTGTACAGCCCGCCGATCACGTACGGCCGGTCCACCAGGCCCTGCTCGAAGCCGACCAGCACCTCGTCCCCCACCTCCGGGCCGAACACCCCGCCCCCGCCCTTGCCGCCGGACTGCGCCGTCCGGGCCCAGTCGCTGACGTAGTCGTCCGAGAGCCACGGGAACGCCAGCCGCACCCGGCCCTGGTGCTCCGGGTCCCTGGTGTCCGTCACCGTCGCGTTGACCAGCCCCGCCACCCGGTCCCGGGGCCGGCCCCCGCCCGCCGTCAGGCCGAGGAGCGAGCGGTCGGTGCGGCCGCTCACGGTGATCCACGTCTGGTAGCCGACCCCCGGATCGAACACGTGCCGGACCGCGGTGACGGTGTACTTGCCCTCGAACGGCGTCCCGACGTTCGTCAGCGTCACCGCACTGCCCGCCCGCAGCCGGGGGATGCCCATCGCCACCGCCGACAGCTCCGCGAACGACGCCGCCAGGTCGGCGGCCAGCGAGCGCGCCGCCCGGTCCGCCTCGGCCTGCGCCCCGAACGGGACGTCGACGGCCAGGAACGCCGCGTCCCCGAAGGGCTCGGCGGCTCGGGCCGGCGTCAGTCCGAGCGCGAGCAGGTCACTGGCGCCGGCCGGCGCGTGCGCGACCACCGCGCGCTTGGCCTGCACGTCCCAGCCGCGCGCCTCCACCTCCCGCACCTGGTCGGCGGACGTGACGACGGCGTGGCAGCGCAGCAGGTTGCGGCCCAGTTCCAGGACGAACGGGCTGGCCCGGACGGACGTCGACGTGCCCGGCGCACCGGCGGCCGGGGTCGGACGGCGGAAGTGGAACCGGCCGTCCACCACGGCCACCTCCCGGCCCGACCGGACGGCCAGGCGGCCCAGGAACTCCCAGTCGGTGAGCCCGGCCTGGGCCAGGTGCGGGTGGACGGTCGTCGTCGCGTCGACCGTGCCGAGCCGCAGCCCGGCCCGGCACGCGACGGCCGTCGCGACGTCGGAGGCCGTCATCTGCCGGTAGCCGACCACCCGGCGCCCGCGCAGCAGCCGGTGCGAGTGGTCCAGCCCGCGGACGACGGTGAACGTGCCCGTCGCGTCCGCGTCCACCTCCAGCGCGGTGACCTCCCCGGACACCAGCAGCTCGCGCTGCGGGTCGTCGGCGACCCGCGCGAACAGCTTCACCTGCACGCCGATCGTCAGGCCCGCCTTGGCCAGGACCAGGTGGTGCGGGTCGCGGAAGCGCAGCACGAAGAGGTCCGGCAGGTGGCGGCTGCCGTCCACGTGGGCGGAGACGAGGAGCTCGGCGACGGCAGCGGCGAGCGGCTGCCCGCCGACCTCGACGGCGAGCGTGTTCACGAAGGCCTCACCGGCCATGGTCAGCGCCTCCCGCGGTTCATCGGGCCGTTCCCGTCCGCGATCTCCTCCGCGCCGGGCAGCAGCAGTTCGGTGCCGGGGCTCAACCGCATCGGATCGTCGATGCCGTTCGCCTCGGCGATCGCCCGCCAGGCCGCCGGATCGCCGTACTCGCGCCACGCCAGCAGGGCCAGGGTGTCCCCCGCCACGACGCGGTGCACACGGCGGGCGGCGAGTGCGCCCGAGGACGGGTTCTGGCCGGGGAGCTCGCCGCTGATCTCCTCCAAGGTCACCTGGCACACGGCGCGCACCGGCAGACCGCCGGCCGTGAACAGCGTGTACTTGGCCTGCACCTGGCTCACGTACGCGAGGAACCCGGTCAGCCCGCCCCAGTGGAAGATCACCCACGGCGGTACGCCCTGCTGCTTGCCGTGGCTCTGGGCCGTCGGCACGCAGCACGCGAACAGCTGCTCCACCGCCTTGACCACCCGGTCGGAGGGGTGATCGGTGGTGTCGAAGAACATCTCCAGCGACAGCTTGCTGGGCTCGGCCCCCTTGAACTCGACCGGCCCCGCCTTCCGGGCGCCCTTCGACGTCTTGCGCTCCCACTTCGCGGACTTGGCGAGAGCGAGCTCCCGGGGGTTGAACTGGAAGTCGATCTTGTCGATCCGGGGTCCGGGCGTCGTCGTGCCGCCGTCGGCGGGCGGATGGCGCAGCTCCAGGTACGCCCGCTCCAGCTTCGGCCGGGCACCGGCCGGACCCCCGCCGGTCGCGCCGGCGGAGAAGACCACGGGTGAGGACGGCATGCTGCTCTCCTTTCAGGCCGTCGGGCTGTCGGGCCGTTGGACTCTCGGGCCGTCGGACGATCGGGCCGTCGGACGATCGGGCCGTCGGACGATCGGGCCGTCGGACGATCGGGCCGTCGGACGTGGCCTCAGGCCCGGTCCGGGTCGAGGAAGCCGTGGTGCGCGATCTCCAGCGTCTCGGTCGCCACCTTGGGCGTCTCCGGGCTCAGCGACGGCCCCTGCCAGCGCACCGGCACCACGTCCAGCAGGCTCCACCGGGCGACCACCCGGCCGTCCGCCGTCATCGCGCTGATGTGGCCGGTCTTGCGCGTCACCCCGGACACCATGCCCGCGATCCAGCGGGTCACCTTCTCGGTGTCCTTGGTGACGGGACGAGTCAGCTTGATGTTCGAGTACTTGATGCGGGACGGGAGTTGCCACACGTACCCGTTGTTGCCGCCCTCCTCGCGCTGCTCCATCACCACCTCGCAGCCCAGCCCCTCGCAGGAGTTGAACGTCCCGAGCTTGAAGTCGTCGATCTCGACGATGAAGCACACGCTCACCGCCGGGTCGTCATCGGCCATCGCGGGGCTCCTCTCAGTGGTAGGGGTGGGTGTCGAAGCGGAGGCCGGCGCGCTCGCGGTCCTGCCGGAGCTCGGCCCGGAGCAGGCGGCCCAGGGGGTCGATCAGGCGGCGGACGAGCTCGTCGGTGCTTTCGGGTGGGGCGGGGGGTGGAGCTGTGGGTGCGGCCGTGGGTGCGGCCGTGGTGTGGGCTTCCGCGCGCTGGACGGGCGGGGGCGGCGGTTCGGGTGACGGCGGCTCGGCCGGTTGCGGGGCCGGCGGCGCGAAGACCACGGACCCGTCGGGCATCCGCTGGGCGATGCCCGCGGCCACGGCGACCGTCCCTGGGTCGGCGGGAGCCCTGACCGGTGGTGGAGGTCCGGGCGGCGCCGCAGCCTGGTAGTTCTCGCCGAGACCCTGCAACGGCAGCAGTGGGGAGGTACGGCGCTGGACGGGCGTCGACGGGTCCGCTCGGCGAACGGCGCCGGCCGGCTCGACGCGGGCGGCCGGTGCCCAGACGACCGGGACGGCACTCGGCTCGGCCGTCACAGCGCCGGGAGGAGCCGCCTGCGGCGTGGGAGCCGAACGAAGCTCCAGCCCACGTTCACCGACGAGCCCGATGCTCGGTGCGCTCCCGGTGATCACGGCCGAGTCGGCGACACTGGCGGACTCACCCTCCGGGGGCGGCATCCGCTGCAACCTCACGGGCTTCACGGGCAGTTGGGGAGATCCGTGCGCTCCACCGGCGGCGACATCGGCGGCGACATCGGCGGCCTTCGGGAGCGCCACGGACGCACCCCCGCCACTCGCCGGCACCCCGTCGCCGACCGTCGGCGCCACGAGCCCCGCGCCTTCCGGCCCGGCCGAGCGCTGCACCGGCACACCCGACGTCGGCCCACCAACTCCGCCAACTCCCAACGGCGTTGAGCTGCCTACCAGCGGCGCCACGAGCCCCGCACCTTCCGGACCGGCCGCCGCACCCGACGTCGGCTCACCAACTCCACTGATCACCGCCGGCGTTGAGCCACCGACCAGCGGCGCCACGAACCCCGCGTCCTCCGATCCGGCCGAACGCTGGACCGGCGCACCCGACTCATTCCGGGCCCCCGAACCACCAACCATCCCTGCCGCCGGCGGCGTTGCTCCGCTCGCCGACGGCACTGCGACGTCGCCCGACCAATGCTCCGGCTGAACCGGCGGGTTCGCCGCTACGACCGGCACCTCGCCCACCAACGGTGCCATGGGCAGGGACTCCGGCTCGGGCGCAGGCTCGTCGTCCGGCCGTACCGACGCCGTGGTCCCGGGAGGTCCGACCGCCGCAACCATCGGCGGCGGGGCGTCTTCCCATTGCGCCCCGACCGGCTGCGCCTCTCCTGCCGCCCGCTGCACGGTCGGCGACGGACCCGGCAACGGCGCACCGAGCCCGCCCGACCGCCGTGAGACGTGCGGCAGTCCCGGGTTGCCACTCGGAGTCACCCGAACCGGCGGAAGGGTTCCGGAGCCGCCCGCCTCCGCCGCCCGCTGCACGGCGGGACGAGACGCGAGCGGTGCGCCGAGGCCCAACCGGCGGCTCGGCGGGGGTACCGCATCCGCCGCCCGCTGTCCCGCCTGCGCCGACCGCTGCACGGCGGGAGGCGGCATCGTCGACGGTCCGCCCTCCCTCCGCTGCGGTTCCTCGACTCGCTGCACCGGCACCGCCGGAACCGCCGGCGCCTCCGTTGCTGCCATCGCTGCCGTCACTGCCGCCTCAGGCGCCGATTCGCCGACGAGGGGCCGCTCCGGCACTCCGGCGGTCGCCAGTTTCCGCACCGGCAGTTGCTCGACCGACCGCGCGACCACCGTCATGGCCGCACCCGGCGCCGACGGCACGACCACCGGCTCCACGATCGACGGCTCAACGCCCGATGACGGCACGACCGACCGCCCCACAACCACCGGCTCCACGAGCGGCGACTCCAGGCCCGACGGCCCCGCAACGACCGGCTCCACGACCGACGGCTCCACGACCACCCCAGCCGACACCGACGACGGATCCGGCCCAGCCGCCTCCGCCCCCGCCTCCCGCGCCGCACCGCCCGCACCGCCCGCACCGCCCGCCGGCCGCACCAGCCCGTCCCCCGTCCCGCCCGGCGCCGCCGGGTGGACGAGGTGACCGAGCGGCCCGAGGAAGGAAGGGTCCTGCCGGCTCGTCAGCCCGTCCCGGAAGCCCGCCGGGTCCGTGACGAGCTCCGGCGCGCCGAAGGTGAGCCGCTGCACCGGCACCTCGCGCCAGTCGCCCCTCGGGCCCCGTGCCGCCGCCTGCGCCGCCGATTGCCGCACCGACTGCGGCACCGGCCCAGGGCCGACGGACCGCCCCCTCCTCAGCCACCCCCACACCGCCGCCTCACCGTCCCTGCGCGGCCAGGGCGTTGAGCCGGCCGATCTGTGCGACGAAGCGCAGCCGTTCGGGGTGTTCCAGGTCCAGGATCGAGTCCAGCGGCCAGTGGAAGTGGTAGGCGACGTACGCGACCTCCTCGTACAACCGCTCGGTCGCGTACGTCATGATTCCCCCAGGCGGCCGCCGGCGAGGTCGACCGCGAAGTCGCAGGAGCAGGACGGGCAGGTGACCTGCGCGCGGGTGTGTCCCTCGGCGTTGATCCGGCGGTAGAAGTCCTGGAGGAACGCCAGGTCGGAGGCGAACAGGTCCTCGATCACGCCCGCGTGCACGTCCGTGACGCCCCCGATCCGGGTGACCACCCGCCCGAGGAGCACCACGGAGAGGTACGCGGGGTTCTCCCGCACCCGGTCGTCCCGCAGCGGCACCAGTTCGTCCCGGGCCGTCGCGAGCCGCATGACGCCGGAGCGGTGCACCTGTCCGGAGTCGTCCAGGTACCCGCGCGGCAGCTCGAACGCGAACTCGGTCCGCATCGGCTCCCGCTTCTCTGCGACCGGTTCGGCTGCCGCCCGTTCCCCGGCCTGCCGCTCCACCGGCGCCGCCGCCGTGGCCATCTGTCGTCGCATCAGGGCCGCCTCAAGCCACGTCCATGGATTCGTACGTGATGACGATCTTCTCCGTGAGCACGCTGGTGTCGCCGGCCTTGAGCGAGCCGATCTCCAGGCTCTTCGGCCAGGCGTTGACGAGGTTGTAGCGCTTGATCGCGTTGCCCTCGTAGTCGAAGACGATGATCGCGCCGCCCTTCCTGACCTGCGCCATCTTGCCGAAGCGGGAGTCCTTGATCCACTTCTCGAAGCTGCTGTCGCCGGTCAGGCCACGGGTCAGCGTGACCTCGCCCGCCTTCGGCCGGCCGGGGAGCTTCTTGACCACGTACTTGCCGTCCGCGGTGTTCGCCTTGAGCTCGATGACGTCCTGTTCCATCTTCAGGCCCGTCACCTCGCTGATCTGTTTGATCACCACGCCGTCGAACTCCAGGCCGAAGGAGTGGCCGACCGAACTGTCCTGGTCGGGAAGTGCCATCGCGCGCCAACCGCCTTTCGCTGCTCACTGGTCGACGAGTACTCACCCGCCGACGGGTACTCACTCGTTGACGAGGCTCGTCCCGCCGGAGAACTGGGAGAGCCGGAAGACCACGAATTCGGCGGGCTTCACCGGCGCGACGCCGATCTCGCAGATCACCTGCCCGGCGTCGATGCCCTCGGCCGGGTTGGTCTCCCGGTCGCACTTCACGTAGAACGCCTCCTCGGGCGTGAGGCCGAACAGCGCGCCCTTGCGCCACTCGTTCACCAGGAACGCGGAGATCGTCCGCCGGATGCGCGCCCACAGCGCGTCGTCGTTCGGCTCGAACACCACCCACTGGGTGCCGATCAGGATCGACTCCTCCAGGTAGTTGAAGAGCCGGCGCACGTTCAGGTAGCGCCAGCTCGGGTCGGAGGAGAGGGTGCGCGCACCCCAGACCCGGATGCCCCGGCCCGGGAAGGCCCGGATGCAGTTGACGCCGATCGGGTTGAGCAGGTCGTGCTCGCCCTTGGTCAGGTTGACGGCGAGGTCGACGGCGCCGCGCACCACCTCGTTCGCGGGTGCCTTGTGCACGCCCCGGCTCTCGTCGTTGCGCGCCCACACGCCCGCCATCGCGCCGCTCGGCGGCACGAACCGCAGCCGGCCGTCGGACGGGTCCGCGACCTTCAGCCACGGGTAGTACAGGGCAGCGTGCTTGGAGTCGTAGCCGGCGCCGACCGTCCGCCACTCCTTGACCTGCTGCGGGGTCAGGTCGGGCAGGGGGTCGAGGATCGCGACGCGGTTGCCCATCAGCTCGCAGTGCGCGATCAGGGCGTGCTGCACCGCCTTGACCTGGTCGGCGTCCAGCGTGCCCTGCTCGTAGGCGCTCATCAGGTCGGGGACGGCGACCATCGTGATCTCGTCCACCGCCTCCAGGCCGCCGAGGCCCGTGCGGTCGTCGGCGCTGCCGACGTACTCGGCGGGCGTCGGGGCGCTCCCGACGGGCTGCGGCTGCGCGGGGGCCGCCGGGAGGGCCACTTCCTGGTTCGCCGGACGGGCCGCGGCCTGGGCGCCGGCCTCCTCCACGGCGATCAGCCGCGAACGCTCCCGGACCACCGCCACCACGTAGGTGCGCTGGCCCCGCTTCGCGGACACGTCGAAGCTCTCCTCGACCTGCTCGCCGCGCTTGACCCGCAGCGTGAACGCGTCCTCGCCCGGCGACTCTCCGGCGGCGTCCGCGACCTCGACCGACAACCCCTCGCCCGCACCCGGCAACGCGGCGACCTGGAACCCGCCGAGCGTGGCCTTGCCTCCCCGGCGCTTGGCCGGCCCCGGGGACGGCGGCGCGGCCGCGTTCCCGCCGCCGACCCGGACGACGTAGCAGACACCGCCGCCGTTGAGGAAGTACGCGTAGACCGCGTGCGCGAGGTAGCAGCCGTCGGCGAACTCCCCGAACTCCCGGGTGTACTGGCTCCAGTTGGTCACCAGCGTGGGCGTGTTCGGCGGCCCGCACGGCGCCAGGCCCACGAACGCCGCGACCGCCGTCCCGACCCCCTCGATCGGACGCGAACCCGCCTCGACCTCTTCGACGTAGACGCCCGGCGACAAATACGACGGCATCCCTCAGCCCCCTTCGGACCCAACCGGCCACGCCCAGCCTGGTGTCCCGGGGCGACCAAGGTCATGACCGCCGGTACGGCCTATCGGGTCTCCCCCCGTGCCCGATCGGGCAATCAGCACATGGATCGGTCCTCAAGCACGCGCACTTCCGCCGACGGCATCGATCGCCTCGTTGACGATCTCGGCCTTCCGCGCCAACCTGACCCGGACTTCGGGGGTCAGGGATTCCATCGTGAGCTTGCCGTGCCTACCCTTGTTGATTTCTTCCAGGATGTTCCACGGCTCCACCCGATGACCTTCTTCGAGCAGCATCTGGATGTTCGCCACGGATTGCCCTGCCTGATGGTCACGCCCTTCGTAGAGGCTCGCCAGCCGCAGCGTCAGGCGGGCGTTCTGCTCCCGGGCGGCCGTCTGAAGGGCGTGTGCACAGTCGTGATTCCGGTTGTCGGCGAGATCCGGCACTCCAGGACCGCACGGGGACCGGCTGATGTCCATCCTGATCACCCTGCCGACGGGCCATTCGCGAATTCCCGTCCAGCCCTTCGCACGGATCGCCGCGATGGCGCGCTGTTCGGCGTGCAGGCCGCCACCGGATCTGAACGTCCCGACGAACTCTCCGCACATCCACACCTGTGCCACGGTCGGCGTGCTCTGGCCGAATTCGATGTCACTCACGTCGAGGGCCATCCGCGCGGCCGACGAGGTGTCGACCGACTTGGTCGGGTTCACCGCCCCGCGCACCGACCACGCGCCGTTCCGAACCGCTGGAACGAGTTCGGTCATCCCGTATCTCGACTTGATCCCGGCGAACAGCACCGGAATCGCCTTGATGCCTACTGGACTTCCGGAGACCCGTCCGAGCAGCCGCGCGGCCGCATCCACCCCGCGATCCAGCCGACGCTGCTTCCCCTCGGGGGTGTCCTCCCCCTGAGCCTTGCTCCTCGCCCTGCCCAGGAGGCTCTTCCCCGCCGCGACGATCTTGCCGATCACCCAGTCGACGGCCTTCGTCACCGGGGCCTGGACCTTCTCCAGGATGCCCCGGATCTTCTCCGAGATGCCGCCGAGGCCCAGCAGGCTCGCGAGGAAGTCCAGGACCAGGGGCAGCGCCTTCGCCAGGGCCGCTTCGATCTTCGCGGGGATGCCGCCTCCGGCGCCCGCCGCGATGCCCTCGATCGAGTCCAGGACGGTGTCGACGAAGTCCTTGAGCCGGGCGGCCTGGTGGACGAAGAACATGATGACGTCGTAGATCGCCTTGCACGCCCGGACGAAGGCGGAGGCCGGGTTGAGCAGGGAGACGATCCACGTGACGCCGGCGGTGACGATCTTCTCCAGGACGAAGTCCTTGATCGCGCCGATCACCGTGTCCTTGAGGTCGCCGAGCTTCCCGAGGATCCAGCGCCACAGGCCGCCGACGCCCTCCGCCATCAGGACCCGGACCATCTCGAAGGAGCCCTCCAGCGCCCGCATCGCCGGTTCCGGGATCTGCCGCACCACGCGGGCCCGGATGTTGGCCCAGGTCAGGCCGAGGACCGACAGGACGAGCTTGAGGATGCCCTTGGCGTCCAGAGCCTCCGGGAGTTCGATGCCACCGGCCGCCAACCGGCCCAGCAGCCAGTCCTTCAGGCCCTGCTTCAGGTGCTCGCCGGCCCGGGCGGCGAAGCCCAGGACGCCGGACTTGACGGCGTCGACGAGGTGGCCGAGGAACTCGATCGGCTTCGCGATGATCCGCTGCACCGCGCCGGCCGCTCGCGAGGCGACGCCCGCGAGCAGGTCGGCGAGCTGCTTGACGGTCGCGGCGGTCTCGGCGAGGGCGTCCATCGCGGCGTCCAGCAGGCCCTTGTTCTCGGCCTGGAGGGCCTTGATCTCGTCGTCGACGGCGCTGCGCGCGGCGGTGTAGCGCTGGGCGAGGTCGTCCACCAGGGCCTTGGACTTGTCGTCGACGGCCGAATCCAGCTCCGCGAACCGCCCGCCGAACTCCCGGGCCGCGTCGGCGGCGAAGCGCTGGAGTTCGCGCGGCTGTCGGGCGACGATCCCGGCGGTCGCCTCCCGTCCGCGCGCGATCCTCGCCTTGGCGGCGGTGAGTTGACGGCCAATCAGATCGGCGACGTCCGAGATGACCGCACGCATCCTGGACTCGTAGAGGGCGCGCGAGAGTTGGAAGATCTGGCCCGCCTCCGCCGGAAGGCCGGTGAACTTGTCGGCGACCCACCGCGCCGCGCCCGAGACCCCGGCGTACCGCTCGTCCTTGTACCGCTGCATCCGGGCCTGGTGGTCGGCGGTGAAGGCCGCCTTGGCCTGGGCCTCGCCCTGGTCGAAGGCGGCGCCCACCTGACCGTCGAGGTCGGCGAGCAGCTTGTCGACATCGGACTTCGTCCCGTCGTAGACGGCCTTCAGCTCGGCGGAGACCTTCGCCCGCGCCTCCTCGTCGCGGGCCTTGGCGGCGGCCTGGCCGGCCGTCACGTGCGCGCCGGTCGTGGTCCGGGCCGCCGCCATTCCCTGCATCCCCGCCGCCCCCAGCGCCGACGCGGCGGAACGCTCGGCCGCCACCTTCTGCTGCTCGGCAGCGCGGAGGGCGGCAGGGGCGGTGGCGGCGTGGTGGTCGGCGGCCTGCTTGGCGGCGAGGGCGGATTCGAACTGCGGCTCGTTGGAGGCGGCGAGTTGGGCGGGCGTGAGGCCGGACTCGGCCATGGTGGCGTCGGTGCGCTGCGGAGTGGCGGAGAGGTCGGTCTGCGGGGGCGGGGCCGGGGCGACGGCCATCGCGGCGGGGTCGGGAGCGGGCGGGGCGACGGCGGCGGGGCGCTCGGGCAGGGCGGTGACCGGCCGTTCGAGCACGCGGGACGGGTCCGGAGGCTCGGCCGCCCGCTCGGCGACGTCCCGGGCCGAGGCCTGCCGGCCGGCGGTGACCTGACCGAGCACCTGGCTCCTGATCCCGTCGGCCCGGCCGGAGGAGGCGAAGGAGTCGGCCTCGTCGAGGTTCTTCGGCGCCTGGGCGGCCACCGCCCGCTCCACGGCGGCCACGAAGGCGGCCTTGTCGAACGCGCCGGGCTTCGCGGCGTCCATCCGGCCGACCTGCGCCGCCTTGGCCTGCGCCTCCCGGTCGTCGGCCGGGGCGACGGCGGCGTCCTGTGCCGCACGCGCCTCGGCAGCGGGCGGGGGATGTCCGGCGAGGGCCCGGCCCTTGGCGCGGATCTCGCCGGCGGCGGCGCGGAAGCGGGGATCGTCCTGCGGCTGGGTCTTCGCGGGTGCCTCCGGGAGGCCGGAGGCGAGGCGCTGGACGGGCTGCGCCGCCCGCTGCGCGACCAGCCGGGACACCGCTGCATTGCCCGCCCCCGCCTGGAGGCGCCGCAGCGCGTGCGGGTCGAGCCTCCCCCGTGCGGGCGGCGGGCCGTCCCCGTGCTGGGTGGCCGGCGCGCGTGCAGGGGCCACCGCCTGGTCGTCGGCGCGCTCCGGGACGGCCTTCACGTGCGGCGGCCTCTCAACTGTCCTGGGACGCGGCTGCTTCGTCCTCCTCGGGCGCCTCCGTCCGCTGCACGAACAGGCCCTGCACCGAGGGCTCTTCCTCCTCCACGTCCCGCTGGACCGCAGGAGCCGCCATCACCCGCTCGGCCGTCGCCGCCGCCTCCCGCTCGAAGCGGTCGCCCGGGTCGCTCACCGCGATGCCGCCCGCCGCCGGGGTGCCGTCGACCGGACCGGAGCGCTGCTGCACGACGTGGGTGAGCTCGTGGGCGAGCGTCGTACGGCCCTGGTGGGAGCCGGGGTCGTAGGCGTCGCGCTGGAAGACGATGTGCGAACCGACGGTGTAGGCATGGGCGTTGACGGCCTTGGCGGAGTCGTGGGCAGCACTGTCAGTGTGCACGCGGACGTCGCCGAAGTCGTGGCCGAGGCGGGCCTCCATGTCCGAACGCACCTCCCCGTCAAGGGCGTTGCCACCGGACGCGACGACGTCGTGCACGGGAGAGACCGGCGCACGCTCCTCCTCCAGCGCCGCGCCGACGGCGGCATTGCCCACCGCACGCTGCAGCCCGAGCAGACCGCCCGCTCCCAGCAGGCCCGCGCGCCCGCCCGCGGCCGCCCGGAGCAGCAGCCCGGCGTGGTCCTGCGGAGCCCGTTCGGCCCGGGGCCCGGCGCCGGCGAGCTGATCGGCCCCGAGTTCGTGATCGCGCATCCCATCACTTCCCAACCACAGTCGTCATCACCAGAGTTGCCCCCGGCCCGCACCGACCGCCAGGAGCACCCGACGTGCCGACCGGACACCCCCTGCTGCCCGAACGGGCACTACGCGGCGAGCCGGGTGAGCGCGTGGTACGGCCCGAACTCGCTCTCCAGGCACAGCCGCCCCAGCTTCCGGTACTCCCGCGCCACCGCCGCGATCAGGTCCGCCATGGCGACCGGGCGGCCGGCCTCGGCGGCCAGGTACGCGGCGGTGACGGCGGCGGAGCGGATGTCACCGCCGGCCAACTCGAAGGCGCTGCCGCAGAATTCGAGGTCGAGGTCGTCGGCGCGCGGCAGCGCGGGCCCGAGGCAGCGTGCCCAGAGCGCCGTCCGCTGGCCGGCCTCGGGCCGGGGGAAGTCGACGACCAGGTCGAGCCGGCGGGTGAAGGCGTCGTCGAGGTTGGCGCGCAGGTTGGTCGCGAGGACGGCCAGGCCGTCGAAGGACTCCATCCGCTGGAGCAGGTAGGCGCTCTCGACGTTGGCGTAGCGGTCGTGGGCGTCCTTGACCTCGGAGCGCTTGCCGAAGATCGCGTCGGCCTCGTCGAAGAGCAGCACGGCGTTGACCCCGGCGGCCTCGGTGAAGATGCGTTCGAGGTTCTTCTCGGTCTCGCCGACGTACTTGTCGACCACCGTCGCGAGGTCGACGGTGTAGAGGTCGAGGCCGAGGTCGCCGGCGATCACCTCGGCCGACATCGTCTTCCCGGTGCCCGAGTCGCCCGCGAACAGCGCCATGACGCCGCGCCCGCGCCCGCCGCCGGGCCGCATCGCCCAGTCGCCGAGCACGCGGTCGCGATGCCGGGCGCGGGCGGCGAGTTCGTGCAGCCGGGCCAGGACGGGCGGGGGCAGGACGAGGTCGGCCCAGCCGACCGTGGGCCGGATCCGCCGGGCGAGGCGCTCCAGCCCAGCACTGTTCTGCGCGCGGGCGCCGTGCAGGAGGTGGTCCTCGGTGAGCGGGCCCCCGGCGAGGACGGCCTGCTGGTGCGCGGTCCGGACGGCGCGCTCCACCTGGTCGGGGGTGAGGACGAAGGCGGCGGCGGCGTCGTGGTCGACGGGTGCCCCGCCCAGCGCCGCCCGCCACAGTGCGGCCCGGGTGGCGGCGCCGGTGCGGGCCACGTCCACCAGGAGCGGCACGGCCGACGACCACTCGGGCTCCCAGGAGACGCGCCCGGTGAGCAGCACCTGGCACGGCAGCGCGGCCAACGCCCGGAGCAGTGCGGGACGTTCGGCGGCGAGCGCCTCCACGGGACCGGCGACGAGCCCGGCGCCGGTCAGGCCCGCCTCCCGGCCGGCCGCGACGACGGCCCCGGGCGCGGCCGGGTCGCGGGCGAGCTGCCCGAGGTCGAGGGCGAGTGCCCGGCGCCCGGCGATGCGCAGCGCGTCGGCGGCGAGGGTGCGGGCCGAGCCGCCGGGCGGTTCGCGCAGGTAGGCGAGGGCGAGGCCGCCGGCCAGCGCGGCGCCGAGCGGGGCGGCCGGGGTGCCCGGTTGTCCGGGTTCCAGTGGCGTGAGGAGGTCGGCGAGCCGGTGGTCGGGGGTGTCGTCCCCGAGCAGGTGCGCCGCGACGCGGTCGGGCACGCGCAACGACCGGCTGAGGAAGGGGCGTTCGGTCTCCTCGACGAGCAGGACTCCGCGGGCCACCAGGGGCGCGGTCGGGTCCAGCCGCCGGCGGGCGGCGGGCGAGGCGGCCGGGGCGCCGCACAGCGCCAGGGCGAGCCCGGCGGTGGGCCGGCGGCGGGTGACGTCGTCGTTGAGGTAGCCGTAGAGCTGTTCGAAGCGGCTGTCCAGGTCGGGTGCGAGGGCGACGAGGAGGAGTTCGGTGTCGAGCGGATTCAGGTCGAACTCCACGGCCAGCAAACGGAGTCGGAGGGTGTGGCCGGCCCGCTCGGCGGCGTCCGCCCGCTCCTCGACGGCCGCCAGCCGTTCGGCGTCCACCGCGTCGGGGGCGGGGACGGCCGACGGTTCGTCGAGGAGCCGGCGCACCGTCTCGTCGGAGAGGTAGAGGCCGCGGAACAGGTCGTCCGGTTCGGGGTCGGTGGCGCGGCGGGCGGTGACGGCCCGGCGCACCCGCTCCTCGACCAGGGCGAGCCGCTCCAGCAGGTGGGCGAGGCCGGGGCCGGTCATCGCACCCTCCGTCGGCGCGGCGCGGCGTGCACGGTGGCCGATTCCCCGGCGGGGGGCGCGAGTTCGCCGCTGCGCAGCACCAGGCCCTCCTGGACGGGCGGTCCGGCCCGGTAGACCGGGGCCACGGCGAAGGGCGCGCTCACCACGACGTCGAGCGAGGGTTTGAGCTCCCCGCCGAGCGCCGTCCAGACGTCCGCGAAGGCCCGGTCCTCGGGTGGCGGCAGCGCGATGCCGACGGGGACGGGCAGCCCGGTGGCGGCGAGCGCGGGGCCGAGGGCGTCGGCCGGCAGGGCGGTGTGCCGCAGGAAGCAGGCGAGCAGCGCGGACAGCAACCGGTGTTCGTCCTCCGGCCGTTGGGTCCAGGCGCTGATCAGGTACGAGAGCTTGAAGTAGCGGGGCGGCAGGGTCCGCGCGACGACCGTGCCCTGCTCGTCGTAGACGTTCTGCCGCCCGCGGGAGCCGCGCCGCAGGTCCTCCCTGATGTCGTACAGGTAGAGGTTGACGGTGGGGGTGTTGCGCCGGGCCGCCCAGTCGCGGGTGGGCGCGTCGAAGACCAGCTCGACGTCCGTGCCGTCCAGGGCCTCGGTCCGGACGAGGGTGCGCAGCGATTCGTCGACCTCGTGGATCACCGTGTCACCGCCGCTCCTGGTACTGCTGGGGCTGGAGGACGCCGGGCACGACCACGAACCCGGTGCGCACCTCGCCGAGGGCGGGCAGGTCGGGCAGCGTGGCGATCAGCTCGCGCGGGCCGAGGGTGTCCTGGGCGAGTGCGAGGACGGGCGCGGTGAAGGTGCCGTCCGGGGCCGCGGTCACCGGGGCTGCGGCCGCGGTCACGCCCGCGCTCCAGCGCAGGCGGACGGCGGCGCCGGGCGGGAAGCCGGTGCCGTGGGCGAGGGTGACGAGCCCGGGCGGGCCGACCTTCGGGTCGAGCGTGACGGCGGGGTCGACGACGGTCAGGGTGGCCGTGGCGCCGGCGCTCCGGCCCTGGGCGGTCGCGGTGCCGGTCACCGTGGCGCTCCCGGCGGCGGTGCCGGTGACCACGACGGCCACGCTCGCCTCGCCCCCGGGCGCCAGCGTGCCGAGCACGCAGCCGGCGGGCGGACAGCCCTGCTCGACGTGCAGCCCGGACGGCACGGCGGGTGTCAGTACGACGCCGCCCGCCGGGACCGCACCGCCGTTGCGGACGGTCAGGGTGACGGTGGCCCGCTGCCCGACGCGGATCAGCGCGGGGTCGGCGGCGGCGGTGACGACGAGCTCGGGCGAGCGCGTGTCGGGCGGGGTGGCGCTCGGCGTGCCGGTGGGCGTCGCGGTCGGCGTGCCGGTCGGCGGCGGCGCCGTGGCCGTCGGCGTAGGCGTGGCCGTGGGCGTCGCCGTTCCGGGATCGGTGATCACGACGCCCGCCCCCGCCGTCACCGGCTCCCCGTTCGAGCTGGTCACCGTCCCCGTGACCTGCCCGCCGAACGCCGCGTCACCCGTCACCACGACCTCCACCACCGTCTGCGCGCCCGGCCCGAGATCGCCGAGGACGCAGCCGGTGGACGGGCACGCGGGCGTCGCGGACACGACGCGCAGCCCGGCCGGCACCACGGGCGTCAGCGTGACGCCGGAGGCCGTCCCGTCGCCCTGGTTGCGCACGGTGAAGGCGACCGTCACCGGTTCGCCGGGCCGGACGGACCCGGGCGTCGCCGTGGCCGTGACGGCGAGACCGGGGGCGAGGACGGTGACCACGGTCTCCGCCTGGTCGTTCTCGGTCCTCGGGTCGAGCACGTCGCCGCCCGCCTGGGCGGTGGCCCGCTGGGCGCCGGTCGCCACGCCCTTGACGGTGAGCCGGACGGTGGCGCTCGCCCCCTTCGCCAGGCCGCCGAGCGCGCAGTGGTACGGCATCGAGGCCGGGCAGGTGCCCTGGGAAGGGACGGGGACGCCGACCGCCTGGAGCCCGGCGGGCAGGGCGGGTCCGGCGGTGACGCCCTTGGCCGGGGCGGGGCCGAGGTTGGTGACGGTGAGGGTCAGTTCGGTCGTGCCGCCCAGGGAGACCTGCGGCTGCGCGGCCGTCAGGGCGACGGCGAGGTCGGCGGTGGGCTGCCAGGACGGGCGCCGGTGATCGGCGAGGTAGCGCGCGGGAAGGACCTGCCCGGTCCCGGTCGCCGCGTCGGCCACCGCGATCCGCCCGGACAGCGTTTCGCCGTTGCGGATCCCGGTGTCGAAGGCGAGCTGCCTGCCGTCGGGCGACCAGGCGGGGTCGGCGGGCTGGTAGAAGGCCACCGGCTGCGGCGGCGAGCCGTTGACCGGGCCGAGGGTGCGGCAGGTCGGGGCGGGCGGGATGACGCCGTGGCAGCTCGCGCCGTCGGGGCCGAGCTCCAGCAGGACGCGCAGCGGGCTGGTCGCGCGCGGCGGGCCGTTCGGCGGCGGGCAGAAGCCGGACGTGCACGAGGGCGGCGGGGAGTTCGGGTCGGGCGTGGCGGCCAGCAGCTTCCGGGCGAAGGCGAGCCCGCCGCCGTCCGGCGCGTACGCGGGGCGCTCGTCGAGGACGGGGCAGTCGGGGTCGCCGCACTGGGCGGCCGTGAGGTCCCGCTGGTCTCCCCCGGCGCCGGCCTCGACCGACCAGAGGTGCCGCACGCCGCTGATGGCGGCGAGCGCCGGGGCCTCGCGCAGGTCCGCCAGGTGGATGATCGGCGTGCACGTGCCGGCCCGCGAGAACGCGAGCCGGCTGCCGTCCGGCGACCACGCGGGGTCGGAGTCGGTGGAGGTGCAGTTGTAGCCGCTCCGGGTGCGCGCGGGGACGGTGAGGACCACCTTCGCCTTGTCGACGCCGCCGGAGACGTCGGCCACGAGGATCCGGTCGGCCGTGCCCTGGACGCAGTCGGTGCAGCTCCGGGTGGTCTGGACGAAGGCGAGCCGCTTGCCGTCGGGCGACCAGGCCGGCTCGATCTGGTCCATGGCCGGGTCGATCCCCTGTCCGGCGAGCGCGGTGGCGCGGGAGGGGTCCGTCGCGTCGCCGACCATGACCCGGGTCGGCGGCCGGCCGGCGGTGGGCGCCGGGCTGCCCTGGGCGTACTCCGTCCGGGTGAAGGCGAGCCGTCGGCCGTCCGGCGACCAGGCGGGGTCGGCGGTGCTCTCCGTGCCGTCCACCGCCTGCGGCCTGAGGTCCAGCCGGTCCAGCGGCGGCGCCGGGTGGACGCCCTCGATCCGCGGCACGTACTCGGTGAGCCGCGTGACGAGGACCGTCGGCGTCCCGCCCGCCGGGGTGTACCACCCGGCCGACTCCACGGTGTTGTTGACGCCGTCCAGCACGGCCGTGCCGGGGCAGGCCGGGCAGGTGCCCGCCGGATCGACGCGGAAGACGCCGTCGGAGAGGAAGGCCAGCGCGCCGCCGTCCGGCGACCACGCGACGTCGCTGTTCACCCACTCGCTCCGGGACCCCCGGGCGACCGGCCGCACGGCCCCGCCCCGCGCCGGGACCAGCGCCAGCTCCTGGTAGCCGCCCTGGACGGTGACGAAGGCGATCCGGTCGTGCCCGGCCCCGGCCGACGGCTCCCAGGCGGGCCGGTGCGCCGGGTCCGGACCGGTGTCGACGGGCACCGCCGTGCCGCCGGGCGCGACCGGGACCCGGAAGAGCTTCCCGCCGCGCTCGAACGCGAGCGCGCCGCCGTCCGGCGACCAGCTCGCCCAGCCGCCGCCGACCACCACGCGGCGCAGCTCGCCGCCGTCGGTCCTGGCCACCCAGATCGAGGCCGTGCGGTCGGCGCCGTCGGCCCCCGGAGTGTCCGGATCGGCGAGGGAGGTCTGCCGGCACCAGTCGCGGCTCGGGTCCGACGCGCCCGGCTGCCAGGAGGTGAAGGCCACCCAGGCGCCGTCCGGGGAGAGCACCGGGTGCTTGAGCCGCCAACCCGGCCGCTCCAGCAGCACCTTGACCGGCCCGGCGCCTTGGCGCCACAGCAGGCTCTCACCGGTGCCGCTGCGGTCGCTCACCCACACCACCGTGTCGCCGCGGGCGGACGGCTGGCAGTCGTCGCCCGCCTGGGCGGCGCCGAGCAGCGCGGTCAGCCGGCCGCCGTCGGCCAGGGCCAGGGCGCGGTGCTCCTGGTCCTCGGAGGTGTAGGCGATCCGCCCGGGCGCCGGTTCGGCCGCGGCGGGCGCCATCGGCTCCGGGCGCCCCGGGCGGACCGCCGCCGAGACGGCCACCAGCAGGGCCGCCACCAGCGCCGTCGAGAGCAGCGCCAGGAACGACCGCCGCAGCGGGCCCTGGGTCGTAACGCGTCGTCGCACCGTGTCCCCCCGGACGGTTCCCCCGCGCACGCCGGGGGCGGGCCGACGGCATCCGGATGCTCCTCCTCACCGCAACCCTGGCCGCCGCCACCCCGACCGGCAGCAGCGGCCGGGGCAGCGGTCCGGGTAGCGGTGCCTGCCCGATCGGGCCACGGCCGCCGTCGGATCAGCCCTCGCGCAGCGCGTACGCGACGCGGTCCGGCCCTCGGGCACGCGGCTCGGATCAGCCCTCGCGCAGCGCGCACGCGACACGGTCCGGCCCGCGCACACGCGGCTCAGATCAGCCCCTCGCGCAGCGCGCACGCGACGCGGTCCGGCCCTCGCGCACGCGGCTCAGATCAGCCCCTCGCGCAGCGCGTACGCCACGGCGTGCGAGCGGTTGCGCAGCTGGAGCCGGGTGGTCACCTCGTGCAGGACGTTCTTCACCGTCCGCTCCGAGAAGGAGAGTTCCTCGGCGATCTCCGCCGTGTCCCGGCCGGCCGCGACCAGCCGCAGCACCTCCACCTCGCGCGGCGCCAGCCCGGTGAAGGCCAGGCCGCGCGGGTCGAGCACCTGGCGCTGCAGGCGGCCCACCTGCTCCAGCAGACGGCCGAGGAGGTCCGCCGGGACGCTGCCCTCGCCGCGCGCCGCCGCGGTGATCACCTGCACCAGCCGTTCGGCCGTCGCCTCCCGCCGCCGGACCACCCCGACCACGCCGCACTCCACGGCCGCGACCAGCCCGGCGTCGTCCAGTTCGGTGCCGACCAGGACGATCCGCCCGGCCGCCGTGCGGCGCAGCTGGCGGAGCGTGCGCAGCGCCTCCTCCCCCACCTTGTCCACCGCGACGACCACGACGGTCCGCCCGTCCTCCCCGCCCGGCTCGTCGGGCCCGTCCGGCCCGGCGCCGTCCAGCAGGCGGACCTCCGGGCAGGTGCGCAGCTGGCCCGCCAGCCCGGCCCGTGAGACCGGGTCCTCGGCGGTGATCCGGACCGGGATCCGGTCGCCGCCGGTGTTGCCGTGATAGCGCATCGCGTCCTCCGCCCTCGCGCGCCCGGCCGTACCCGCGGGCGCCCCCGGCCCGGCGGTCGGCGGACCGCCGGGCGCTTCCCGTCCCGACGAGTCAACACCCGGCAAATCATCAGGCACTCCACAACGACTTAACGGGCAGCGGAACTGCCCCGAAGGCTGGCCGCCGGGCACCTGCCCGCCGCCGGACGGCTTCCTACGCTCGGCGCATGACGACCACATCGGCCCACCTCGACCCGTCCGCCGTCCAGGTGCTGCCCGGCGAGGAGGCGCAGGCCTCGCTGGAGGTGCGCAACGGCGGCGAGCTCGTCGAGGCGTACCGCTTCGAGGTGCTCGGCCCGGCCGGGGCCTGGACGGCCGTGGAGCCGGAGTCGCTCTCGCTCTACCCCGGGACGGCCGGGCGGGTCGTGCTGCGCTTCCGCCCGCCGCGGGAGAGCACGACGCCGGCCGGGCCGGTCCCGTTCGGCGTGCGGGTGGTGCCGCAGGAGCGGCCGGAGCAGGCGACGGTGCCCGAGGGCGTGGTCGAGGTGCTGCCGTTCGCCGGGCTGACGGCGGAGTTGACGCCCCGCATGTCGCAGGGGCGCGGACGCGGCCGGCACCAGGTGGCGGTGGACAACCGGGGCAACCTGCCGGTCTCGGTGACGCTCGCCGGCAGCGACCGGGGCGGGCTGCTGCGCTTCGCGCTCCCGGCCGCCGCGACGACGGTCGAGCCGGGCCGGGCGGTGTTCGTCCGGGCCGACGTGCGGCCCGCGCGGCGGCTGTGGCGCGGCACCGCCGTGCCGCACGCGTTCCAGATCGTGGTGACCCCGGGCGAGGGCGAGCCGATCGCGCTGGACGGCACCTACCTCCAGCGACCGGTGCTGCCCAAGGGCCTGTTGAAGGCGGCGATCGCGGTGGTGGCACTCGCCGGGGCACTCGCCGCGGCCTGGTTCGGGCTGCTCCGGCCGGCCGTGCGCTCGACCGCGAAGAACGCCGTGGCCGGCCCGGTCACGGCCGCCCAGTCGCAGGCGGCGGACGCCAAGCAGAAGGCCGCCGACGCCCAGGGCGCCGCCGCGGCCGCCCAGCAGGCCGCGCAGCAGGCGGCCTCGGGGGCGGGGACGGCCTCCCCGCGGCCGGCCGTGACGCCCGGCACCGGCCTGGTGCCGGCGCCGGGGGCGGCGCTCTTCTCCCAGCGGCTCAAGGCGACCGCCCCGGCCGGCGCCACCCGGACCGAGACCTACCAGGTGCCGGACGGCAAGACGCTGCGGCTGACCGACCTCGTCCTGGAGAACCCGCAGGGCGACGCCGGCACCATCACCATCGCCGTCGGCGACGCGCCCCTGCTCGCGCCCGCCCTGGAGAACTTCCGCGAACAGGACTTCCACTGGGGCTCGCCGATCCTCGTCGGCGAGAAGCAGAAGCTCACTGTCACCGTCACCTGCCGCCAGGTGGGCCTGCCGGCGAGCGGCCCGGCGCCCGCGACCTGCTCGGCGGCGGCGCTGCTGAGCGGCTCGCTGGAATAGCCGCAGCGGGAACGGGCCCTCGCAGCCGTCGCGGAAGTCCGGGCGGCTCCGCGTTGTTGGCACCGGGGAGAACCCTCTCTCACGAAGGGGTGCCAGGTGACCGACATCCCCGGGCCGGGCCGCGCCACCGACGAGGGCGCGGCGGCCCTCGACGCCTACTCGCGGATCGTGACCTCCGTCGCCGAGGCCGTGACCCCCCGGGTCGCCGCCCTCCAGGTGCCCCGGCGCGGCCGGGGCGGCTGGTTCTCCACCGCGCTCGGCTCCGCCGTGGTCTTCACCGAGGACGGCTTCCTCCTGACCAACGCCCACGTCGTCGGCCACGCCGACGCCGGCACGCTCGCCTTCGGCGACGGCACCACCGCGCCCTTCCACACCATCGGCACCGACCCGCTCTCCGACCTCGCCGTCCTGCGCGCCGACGGCGCCACCCCGCCGCCGGTGCGGCTCGGCGAGGCCACGGCGCTGCGCGTCGGCCAGTTGGTCGTCGCCGTCGGCAATCCGCTCGGGCTGGCGGGCACCGTCACGGCGGGCGTCGTCAGCGCCCTCGGCCGCTCGCTGCCCGCGCGGGCGGGCAGCGCCGTGCGGGTCATCGACGACGTCATCCAGACCGACGCCGCCCTCAACCCCGGCAACTCCGGCGGCGCGCTCACCACGGCGGACGGCGAGGTGGTCGGCATCACCACGGCAGTCGCCGGCAACGGCCTCGGTCTCGCCGTCCCCATCAACGCGACCAGCCGGCAGATCATCGCCGCCCTCCTCGCCGAGGGCCGCATCCGCCGCGCCTACCTCGGCCTCGCGGGCGTCCCCGCACCCCTGCCGCCCGCGCTGCGCCGGCGCACCGGGCAACAGGCGGGCCTGCGGATCGTCGAGGTCGTCCCGCACGCCCCCGCCGCCCGGGCGGGCCTCCGCCAGGGCGACCTCCTCCTCACCGCGGCCGGCGAGCCGATGAGCACCGCCCAGTCCCTCCAGCGCCTCATGCTCGCCGACGCCATCGGCCACCCCCTGCCCCTCACCGTCCTGCGCGGCGACGCCCTCGTGGACGTCATCGCCACGCCCACCGAGCTCCACGCGGACGACTGACATCCATCAGCGCATCCGGCCGACCGCCCGGACGGACCGGCGTGGGTCTTTGACGGTCCGTCACCACCGGTGCTGGGGTGGCCCCATGGAGCCCATCGAACGCATCCGGCAGGCGATCACCCACGAGCGCGAGGAGTGGCGGGCCTGGCTCGCCGGGCTGCGGGCCGGCCGGGCGCCGGCGCCGCAGGGCCGGATCCGGCACGTCTTCGTCCTCGTCCTGGAGAACCGCTCCTTCGACCACATGCTGGGGGTGTCGACGGGCACGGTGACCGACGGCGTCCTCCATCACGGCGTCGGCACGGACGCGGTGACGGGCGCGCCGGCCACCGTCGACGGCCCCGACACCGGCGCGAGCAACCACCACGCGGGCACCGCGTACCCCGTGCGGATCGGCGCGCCCTTCGCGCTGCCCGTCGACCCGCCGCACGAGTTCTGCGACGTCCGGCTCCAGCTCGCCTCGACCCCCATCACCGGCAGCCCGCACGACGACCGGTGCGCCTACGACGGCACCTACCCGCCGATCACCCTGGGCGGCTTCGTCGACAACTACGCCAACGAGGCGACGGTGAAGAAGGACGCCGAGGGCCTCGCCGACCCCGGCGCCGTCATGGCCTGCTTCACCGCCGAGCAGCTCCCCGTCCTCAGCACCCTGGCCCGCGAGTTCGCCGTCTGCGACCGCTGGTTCTCCGCCCTGCCCGGGCCGACCTGGCCCAACCGCTTCTTCCTGCACGCGGCGAGCTCGGCCGGCCTCGACCACAGCCCCGACCCGGTCGACACCGTCCGGTCGCGCCTGAGCGGCTACACCTTCGAGCACGGGACGCTCTACGAGGCCCTGGACGGCAAGGGCCTGCCGTGGCGCGTCTACGCCGGCGACGCCCTGCCCCAGGTCAGCGCGCTGGCCGGGATGGACCTGGCGACGACCGTCGAGCACTACCACCACCTCGACGACCTGGCCGAGCACCTCCAGGACCCCGCGTACCCGGCCGCCTACACCTTCATCGAGCCGGACTACGGCCACGTCCTCACCCACGGCGGCGACTTCCGCTGCGGCAACAGCCAGCACCCGCTCGACGACGTGACCGACGGCGAGGCCCTGATCAAGAACGTCTACGAGGCGCTCCGGCGCTCGCCGCTCTGGGAGTCCAGCGTGCTCGTCATCACCTACGACGAGCACGGCGGCTTCTACGACCACGTGCCACCGCCCGCCGCCGTCCCGCCCGGCGACCGCACCGACCCGGAGCACAGCGCCCACGGCTTCCGCTTCGACCGGCTCGGCGTCCGGGTGCCCGCCGTCGTCGTCTCGCCGTGGGTCCCGGCCGCCGCGCCGGGCGACCGGGCCGGACGGAACTGCAACCTGATCGACCACACGCAGTACGACCACGGCTCGCTCCTCGCCACCGTGGAACGGCTGTTCGGACTGGCCCCGCTCACCGACCGCGACGCGCGCGCCAACGACTTCCTCCACCTGCTCTCCGCCGACGCCCCGCGCGACACGCCCGGCACCCTGCCCGACCCGGCCGAGTCGGGCGTGACCTGGAAGGCGGAGGCCGCCGCCCCCGCCGATCCCGGCCGGCCCGTCACGGCGACGCTGCGCGGGTTCGTCGAGACGGCCGCGATCCAGGAGGCGCGCCTGCACCCAGAGGAGCACGACCGGATCCGGCGGCGGGCCGGCGGGATCGGGACGGTGGCCGACGCCGAGCGGTACCTAGAGGACATCACCGCGCAGTTGGGCCGGGCCGGGCTGCGCATCGCCCGCCCGCCGCGGAGCTGAGGGCCCTATCCGGACTCAGGCGTACTCGCGCAGGCGCGGACGGACACCCGCGACGACGAGGGCCAGTGCCACCGCGAGCACGGCGGCGCCGAGGGCCGCCGTCACCGCGTCCAGGTCGTCGTCCGTCGCCGCGACGGCCCGGTCCATGGCCTTCTGGTTGATCGCCTGCACGTCGTCGACGGCGGCCGCCAGGCGGGCGAAGTCGGCGTTGGACTCACCGGCGGCGGTGCCCGTGTCGAAGGCGATCGCCTCCTTGAGGCGCCCGGCCGCGTTGAGGTCGCGGATCTTGTGGTCGTCGCGCTGGTAGTCCTGGAAGGCGGCCAGCACCCGCTCGGCGGCGTCCTGTTCGCCGACGAAGGTGATGTTGTGCAGTTCGTCGCCGAGGAAGCCGCCGAAGCCGATCGTCGTGTGGTCGGCCCGGTGGTGGTCCGCGAGCGGGGCGAGGGCGGCGGGGTAGCCGGCCAGGGTGGTGCCGCCGACGCGGGCGAAGGACTGCGTCTTGTCGAAGTAGCTCTGCTCGTAGGCGGCCGCCCGGCCCGGGTCGCTGAGGAAGCGGCTCTCGTCGGCGTTGAGGTCGTAGGCGGTCGCCCGGGCGCGGCTGAGCGCGATGACCGAGTCGAAGGCGTCGTGCTTGGCGACGACGAGGTGGTCGGCGGCCCGGTTCACCAGGACGACGCCGCCCACGAGCCCGCCGAGGGCGAGCAGGGTCGCGGCGGCGACCGGAGCGTTGAGGACGCGCCGGTACCGGACGGCGAGCAGCCGCTGGAGCCCGGCGAGGGCCGCGAGGGCGAGCACCCCGGCGGCGACGATCCACCAGCGGCCGCTGCCGAGGTCGCCGCGTTCGGCGGCGAACCGGCGTTCCACGGTGCCCGCGTTGGCGGCGGTGACGCTGTCGGCGGCGGGCAGGAGGCGCTGGCGCAGCAGGTCGGTCGCGGAGCGGTACGCGGCGAGGGCGTCCGCGGGCGGGCGTCCCGCAGCGGCGTGGGCCTGGTCGTCGAGGAGCTGGGCCTGGGCCACGAGGGCCTGGTAGCGGCCGAGTTCGTCGATGACGGTCTGGACGGCGGCGCGCCCGGCGGGGTCGTCGGCGGTGGCCTCGGCGACCTGCTGGAGGTCGGTGGCGGCCTGGTTCCGACGCTGGTCGTAGGTGTCGAGGCTCTCGCGGCGGGCCTTGGCGAAGTCCGGGTCGGCGCCGTAGAGGAGGAGGTTGGCGGCCTGCGCGTCCATGTCGTTGAGCGCGAAGTAGAGGTCGGCGGAGCGGACGACCTGCGGGGCGGCCTTGTGCCCGATGGCGTCGGTGCCGTCGTGGGCACCGCCGAGGACGGTGGCGGTGACGACGCCGGAGAGGGCGAGGGCGGCGAGGCAGGTGCCGGTGAGGACGCGGACCAGCCGGGGCGTGGTCCAGGTCCGGCGTGCCGCCGGTCTCCGGGGCTTCCACGGGCGGGGGGCGCGCGGCCCGGCGGGCGGTCCGGCCGTGGCGGGGCTCGCCTCCCCGGGCGATTCCGCTGTCCGAACGACGACCGTACCGCTCGACGTACCTGTAGGCATCGCCGCGCGCCCCCTTCACCTGTTTTCCACCGGCTGCCGAAAGTCCCGGAGGAACCGGCCGGGACCCGGGGTCGGCGCGGTTCGCCGACGGGCCCTTGCAAGCCCGGCGCCGAACCGTTTCTGCGCAGCTCACGCTAGGTTCGCCGGGCGCCCGGCCGACCGTTCCTGACGACTCCCTGACGCGCCGCCCGCCGATCTTTACGCCGCCTTGGCGGCCGCGTCGGACGCCCGGGGCCGGGGCCCAGGCCGGACGCCGGGTCAGAGGCCCGGCCGCCGCCCGAGGCGCACGCTCGCGACCCGGACCGTCCGGCGCGGCACGGCGCTCGGCAGCGCCACCAGCAGCGCCGCGGCCGTGAACAGCGCGAAGTGGCCGCCCTCCGGCCACGGGCCGGACCAGCCCAGCTCGGCGTGCCGGTGCTCGGCGAACGCGTTGCAGCACAGCCAGGCCGACAGCCCGATCACCGGCGCCGCCGACGGCCGGGAGAACGCGCCCGTCAGCCCGCTGAGCGCCGCGTACGCGGCCAGGGCGAACCAGCCCGAGTGCAGTTCCCCGAGCGTGCCGAGGCCGAGGGCGAGGACGCCCCCGGCGACGAGCGCGACGGTGCCGGACACCGCCACCGCGAGCCGGTCCACGACCGGGCGGTAGCGCTGCCCGCCGGGGCGCGCCGAGTACATCCGCACGGGCGACTACCCCTTCGTGCCGACGAGTTCGGGCACGTGGCCGATCGGCAGGTGCCACCGGGTGCGCCGGTGCAGGGCCTCCAGCTCGCGCTGGAGCGGCGGGGCCGGGACGGTCAGCACCGGGCAGGCGGCCTCGCGCAGGCAGTGGGACGCGACGGAGCGCCGGAAGCCGCGGCGCAGCAGGCCGCCGCCGTGCCCGAGGACGAGGAGGTCGTCGGGGCGGTCGGCGATGTGGACGAGCGCCGGCCCGGTCTCGCCGCGGACGACCACCGGGTGCACCGGCACCCCCGGGTCGGCGCCGGCGAAGGCCGCGTCGAGCGCGTCGCGCAGCCGTTGGTCGGCGGCGTCGCGGGCGGCGGTGAGCAGCGGCGGGCAGGGCGAGCGGCGGTAGCCGAGCTCGCCGCCCGGGGGCTCCCAGGCGAGGACCGGCACCAGCGCGGCGCCGGTGCGCCGGGCTTCGGCGGCGGCGCGGTGCAGCGCCGCGAGGCTGCCCAGTGAGCCGCTGACCCCGACCACCACCCGGGTGGTGCCGCAGTCGTCGTACCGCCGGTTGCCGTGCATGGTGTCGTCCTCGGGTCGTCGTTCGCGGGCCGCCGTTCACCGCGGTGCCGCGTTCGCCTCCAGCCAATCGCCGGAAGAACCACGGGTGGCGTTTCTTGGCGCTTCCTTGACGCCCGGGGCGGCCTTCCGAGCGCGTTCCATACGCCGGGCCCGGGGCCGTGGCCGGGTTCGCCCCAGGACGGCGCCCGTGACCTGCGGCTTTGTGGCATGCAACAAGGCGCGTCCGGAATCCGGAGGCGGCGGTTCGTCCGGATCGCCCCTATTGCGGCGGCGACGGGTGGCGAAGGATTGGCAGGCCGTCCGGAGTGACCGATTCCGGGCGGATTCCTGCACCAGAAGGCTTCCCTCATGCCGCAGAGCACCCACATCGAGCAGTACGGGGTGGACACCATCCCGGACGCCGACCGCACCAGCACTCCCCGGGACGTGGTCAGCATCCTCGTCGGTTCGAACCTCGCGTTCGGCGTCGTCGTGTTCGGGTGGCTGCCGGTCTCGTTCGGGCTCTCGTTCTGGGCGAGCCTGAGCGCGCTGGTGCTCGGCACCGTCGCGGGGATCGTGCTGACGGCGCCGCTCGCGCTGGTGTCGCTGCGCACCGCGACGAACCTGTCGACCAGCTCGGGCGCGTTCTTCGGCGTGCGCGGGCGGCTGATCGGTTCGGTGGTCGGCCTGCTGCTGTCGCTCGGGTACACGGCGCTCGCGCTGTGGGTGGGCGGCGACGTGGTGGTCGGGGCGCTCAACCGGATGCTGGGGCTGCCCGCCGACGGCGTCGCGTACGTGGCGACGTACAGCGTGCTGGCGGTGCTGAGCGCGACGGCGGCCGTGTTCGGCTACCGGCTGCTGCTGAAGCTGGAGCGGGTGCTGATGTGGGCGATGGGCGCCCTGCTGCTGGCCGGGCTGTTCGCGTTCGCCCCGCACTTCGACGGCTCGGCGCACGGCGCCTACCTGCTGGGCGGATTCTGGCCGACCTGGTTGCTGGCGGTGGTCGCGGCCGGGCTGAGCGGGCCGATCGCGTTCATCACCCTGCTGGGCGACTACACCCGGTACGTCTCCCCGGCCCGGCACGCGCCGCGCAAGGTGCTGTGGTCGACGTGCCTGGGCCTGTTCCTGGGCCTGCTGATCCCCCAGGTGTTCGGCACCTTCACCGCCGTCGCGACCGGCGCGGGCAACGACTACGTGCACGGGCTGATCGCCGGCGCCCCGGCCTGGTTCCTGCTGCCGCTGCTGATCAACGGGCTGCTGGGCAGCGCGGGCAACACCGGCCTGATGCTGTACAGCATGGGCCTGGACCTGGACGCGATCCTGCCGCGCGCCACCCGGCTGCAGGCCACCTACGTCGTGGCGGCGCTCTCGACCGTGCTGGTCTTCCTGGGCCACTTCGTGTGGAACGCGCAGGACGCCGTCACCTCCTTCGTGCTGGTGCTGACCGCGATCGGCGCGCCCTGGGCCGTGATCACGCTGATCGGGCACCGGCGCTTCCGCGGCGACTACGACCAGCACTCGCTCCAGGTGCTCAACCAGCGCACCCGCGGCGGCATCTACTGGTACCGGGGCGGCTGGAACGTCCCGGCGACGGTGGCCTGGGCGGCGGGCAGCGCGCTCGGCCTGTGCGCGGTGGACACTCCGGCCTACCAGGGGCCGCTGCTGCCGCTGACCGGCGGGATCGACCTGAGCTTCGTGCTGTCGGGCGCGCTCGCGGCCGCGCTCTACGTGCTGCTCTCGCGCGGGGCGCGCGGCAAGGCGCCGGCGCTGGCGAAGCGGGAGGCGGTCCGGGAGACGACCTCCGAAACGGTGCACTGAGACCGCATGGTGCTATCGTCAGTAGCACCATGTTGCTGAAGCTGGACATCGGCGACGCCCGTCCCCTGCACGAGCAGGTGGCGGGCGCGATCCGTCGGGCCGTCGCCGAGGGCGAGTGCGCCCCCGGTGACAAGCTGCCGCCCGCCCGGGACCTCGCGCGGGCCCTCGGCGTCAACACCAACACCGTCCTGCGCGGGCTGCGCGCCCTGCGCGACGAGGGCGTGCTGGAGTTCCGCCGCGGCCGCGGCATCACGATCGCCGCCGACGCCGGATCGCGCGCCGAACTGGTCGACCGCGTACGCGAGTTGATCGCGGACGCGGCCCAGGCCGGCTACAGCAGGAACGATCTCGTGGATCTGATCAGGGGGATGCCGTGAACGACTCGGAGCCTGTAGTACCCACTGCGACGGAGCGAGGGCCACGCCGGGGAGGGCCCTGGGCGGCCGCGGCCTTCGCGGCCGGCGTGCTCGGGCTGCTCGTCGCACTCCCGCTGGCGGCGGCCGACCGGCTGCCGGACCCGGTGGCCACCCACTGGAGCGGCAGTCGGCCGGACGGCTCGATGTCGCTCACCGCCGCCGCGCTGTTCCCCGCCGTGATCTGGCTGGGCCTGGTCGCCCTCGCCGCCGTCGTCCGCCGCTTCCGGGGCCGCCAGGCGCCGGGCGCGCCCGGGGCGATCCTGGCCGCCGGCGGGGTGCTGCTGAGCGGCGCCCAGGCGTCGATCGTCCACGCCAACCTCGACCGCGCACGCTGGCAGGACGCCGCCTCGATGGACGCCTGGGTGATCCTCATCGTCCTGACGACGGGCGCCGCCGGCCTCGTCACCTGGCTCGCGACCCGCACGCCCGCCACCGGCACCGCCCCCACCGGCCCGCGCGGCCCGGTCATGACGCTCCCGGCCGGGGAGCGGGTGGTCTGGCTGTCCCGCACCTCCAACGTCTGGATGCAGCTCGCCGCCGCCGTCCTCGGCCTCGGCGCGGCCGGCACCGCCCTGGCCGGCGCCACCGGGCTGACCCCCGGGCACTGGTCGCTCACCACCACGCTCGCGATCCTCGCGCTGACCGTCCTCGCCTGCTCCTCCGTGCAGGCCCGGGTCACCACGAAGGGCCTGGACGTCGGCTTCGGCCCGTTCGGCTGGCCCCGGCGGCACTGGTCCCCCGCGGACATCGGCGCGGCCCGCGCCGAGCGGCGCACCGCCGCCCAGGCCGGCGGCTGGGGCTACCGGGTCAACGGCCTCGGCACCACCCTGATGCTCCGCGGCGGCGACTGCCTCGTCGTCGAGAGCCGCCAGGGCCACCGGTTCGCCGTCAGCGTCGACGACGCCGAACGCGGCGCCGCGCTGCTCAACTCCCTCGCCGAACGGGCGAAGGCCACGACCGCCTGAGCTCCCCGCCACCTTCCGCAGCCCGGGACGGCGGGCGGGCCGGGCGGCGGGGGTGCCGCCCCGGGGGCGGGGGTTAGTGCCGGGCCCGGGGGCGGTGGGCGGGGTGTG
>NZ_JBHWGV010000047.1:34154-65193 GCF_042732955.1 Kitasatospora sp. NPDC059747
GCTCAAGGGAGGAAGCACCCGGCCGTGGGGCCGGCCCCCCGACCCCCCCCCGGGCGCCCGCCCGGGGCGGCGGCGTTCCCTCCCGGGCTGCGGCGTTTCGTCCAGGACCCGGGCTCGGAGGCCGTGTTGTGGTCCCCGAAGTCCTGCGCAGCCCTTCGAAGTCCTTCGAAACGATGGCTGGAGCCCCGCCCCGCGCCTCATAATTCCCCTATGCCGAGCGAGTTGAGATACGAGCCGCCGCTGCGCCTGCCCGCCGTCGTCACCGACCGCTGGGGCCGTGCCGACACCGTCCTGGTCAACGACGGGCAGACCTTCTCCCTGCTCCTGCGGGGCAACCGGTACGAGGGCGACAGCCTCGACTCCCTCGAACTCGTCGGCCGGCTCGACGAGGACGCCCTGCCGCCCGACCTGACCCGGCTCGACGAACTCTGCTCCTGCACGATCGAGTGGCGCACCCCGCTCCAGGTCACCGGCCCCGGCCCGGACCCGCGGCCCGGCCTCCTGCACGCCCGGCTCGTCCTCGGCGACGCCAACCCCGACGGCAGTCTCGACGCCCTGCACGTGACCCTCGAACTCGACCTTCCCGACGACGCCGGCACCGTCGCCTCCGGCGGCCCCTGGGAGGACATGGAGGACGCGCTCCTCGACCTCCAGCGCCGGCTCCCGCCCGGCACCGCCCTCGCGGCCTGCATCGCGTGCGCGTTCTCCGACTACTCCCCGGCCGGGTCCGGCTTCATCGGCTCGATGGCCTGCTTCCGCGGCGCCAAGGACGCCTACCGCGGCGTCACCGGCAAGGCCGACATCTTCCGCCTCTGGGACCGCCGCACCGGCTTCGCCCAGGAGACCTTCCACTGCGCCGAGTTCGAGCCCCGCCGGCCGGGCACCGGCTACCGGGGGTAGGGCCGGGGCCGCACGCGGCGGAAACCACTCGTTCCGGTGGTGTGGGGTCGTGCGGCGGCGCGGGTACAACAGAGGCAGCGCCGAGCCTCAAGGAGGCGTCCATGATCCCCCACTGGCGTGCCGTCAGAACTCCCTCACCCGATCCGTCCGACCCGACCGACCCGTCCGGCTCCCAGGACGAACGGACCGTCACCTTCCTGCGCCTCGGCGTCGGGCTGATCGGCATCCTCCTGCCGATCGCCCTGCCGCTGGGCAACTGGCTGTTCGCCGAGCTCAGAGGCCTGAGCACGAACGGCTACTGGCCCGCGTCGATGAGCGGCGCCTACTACTCCAGCACGCGGAACGTCTTCGTCGGGAGCCTGTGCGCCCTCGGGGTGTTCCTCGTCTGCTACCGCTTCGACCGCCGGGACGACCGCTGGAGCACGGCGGCCGGGGCGTGCGCGCTCGGTGTCGCGCTCTGCCCGACCTCACCACCGGACCCGACGGCGTTCCAGGCCACGATCGGGGCCGTCCACCTCGTCCTCGCCGCGCTGCTGTACATCGTCCTGGCCCTGTTCTCCGTCTACTCCTTCCGCGACCCGCGGTACGAGCGCAAGCCGTGGGTCGCCCGCGGCTACCTGGCGGCCGGCGTGCTGATCCCCGCGCTGCTCCTGCTGGCCGCCGTCGCCGCGCTCACCCACCTCGGCACGGACTGGCCGATCCGCCCGGTCTACCTGTGCGAATGGCTCGCCACCTGGGCCTTCGGCGCGGCCTGGACGGGCGCCGCGGTCGAACTCGCCGCCGCGGCGGGCCCGTCCGGCTCGCGCGCCACCGTCGCACCGACCGCGGACCCGGCGCCGCAGTAGCCGGCGCACCGGTTCGCGTGACCGCCGCGCGGGGCCGGCCCCGCGCGGCGGCCCGCTGGACGCGACACGGACGGACGCACCACGAAGACCGCGCTCGTACCCGGCCGCGACCGGGCCATCGCGATGGACGCGGGTGTGGCGGTCGAGCGCCGAGCGCGCGGCCTCACGACCCCGTCGCGGAGACCAGGCCCGCCTCGTAGGCGAGGATCACCAGCTGCACGCGGTCGCGGGCGTCGAGCTTGGCGAGCAGCCGGGTCATGTACGTCTTGACGGTGGCGATGCTGAGCACGAGCTCGGTCGCGATCTCGCCGTTGGACAGGCCCCGCCCGACGAGGGTGAGGATCTCGCGCTCGCGCCCGGTGATCGCGGCGAGGCGCGGGTGCTCCGACGCCGATGCGGAGACCGGTGCCGGGGCCTGCCCCGCGAAGGCGGAGATCAGGCGGCGGGTGACGCTCGGCGCGATGAGCGCCTCCCCCGCCGCGACCACCCGCACGGCGGCGAGGATGTCGTCCAGCGCCATGTCCTTGACCAGGAACCCGGACGCCCCGGCCCGCAGCGCCGCGTACACGTGGTCGTCGTCGTCGAACGTGGTGAGTACGACGACCCGGGTCGGCCCGCCGGCGGCGGTGACCAGGCGGGTGGCCTCGATGCCGTCCGTGCCGGGCATCCGGATGTCCATCACGACGACGTCCGGCCGCAGTTCGGCGGCCAGCCGGACGGCGTCGGCGCCGGTGCCGGCCTCGCCGACCACCTCGACGTCGTCCGTCTCCGCGATCACCATCTCCAGCGCGGCGCGCACCAGCGGCTGGTCGTCGGCCAGCACGACGCGGACCACCCGCTGTTCCACCGGCCCGCTCGCGGTCCCGCTCACCGACCCGCTCACCGGCCCGCCTCCGCCCGCAGGGGCAGCCGGGCCGCGACCCGGAACCCGCCCCCGGGGCGCGGCCCGGCGCTGAACTCGCCGTCCAGCAGCGCGACCCGCTCGCGCAGCCCGGCCAGGCCGAAGCCGCTGCCCGGGGCGGTGCCGTGGCCCCGGCCCCGGTCGGTGATCTCGACGGACACCTCGTCCTCCTTCGTGCGGTCGACGGAGACCCGGCAGGCGCTCGCGCCCGCGTGGCGCACCACGTTGGTGACGGACTCCTGGATGACACGGAACACCGCGAGGTCCAACTCGTCCGGGAGTCCGGCCTGTTCACCGAGCCGCCGGACCTCCACCGCGACACCCGCGGCGGTGGTCGCGGCGGCCAGCCGGTCGAGGTCGGCCAGGCCCTGCGGCACGGTGGCCGAGGCCTCCCCCTCGGCCTGGCGCAGCGCGACGAGCATCCGGCGCAGCCCGGCGAGCGTCTCCCGTCCGGCGGTCTCGATCGCGCCGAGCGCCTCCTTGGCCCGCTCCGGCCGGGTGTCGATGACCCGGCGGGCGGCGCCGGCCTGGAGGGCGATGATGCCGATGCTGTGGGCGACGGTGTCGTGCATCTCGCGGGCGATCCGCAGGCGTTCGCCGGTGACGGCCGCCGCGGCCGCCCGGGTGCTCAGCGCCTCGGCGTGCTCGCGGTTCTGCCGCACCGAGCGCCCGGCCAGCCAGGCGACGAGGGCGAGCAGCGCGGCTCCGTCGGCGGACCCGATGTGGGTGCCGGTGAAGATGCCGACGGTGTTGCCGTGCACGAGCCCCATGTGCAGCACGAGGAACGTCATGACCAGGGCGAACGCGCTCCGGGAGGAGCGGCGCGGCGCGGTGGCGGTGATCAGGCAGAGGGCGGCGTCGACGGCGAGCAGCGAGGCCGGGGGCACCTGGGTGTTGGCGGCCCAGCCGTCCGTCTCCGTCCAGGTGGCGATCAGCAGCAGTGCCACGGAGAGCACCGGCAGACGGCGCACGAGGGCGGCGCCGGCGAAGGCGACGGCGGTGTCGAGCAGGGTGAACGCCAGGCCGCCGTGCGCGGCGGCGCCGCTGTGCTGCCGGGCGGTGCCGCCGAGCACGACGGCGGGGTAGGCGGCGGCCGCGCACCAGGCGAGTCCCACCCAGGCCTCGGGCGGGACGCGCCGGAACAGCGGCGGGGTCGGCGTCGTGATCATGGTGGTGATCGTATCGACGGATCGTCGGCGGGTCATCAAACCGTGGTTGTACGACCGGGGATGACGGCCGGGGCCGCACGGTGTCAGCGCCGGTCCGATGCGGCGGTCCGGTCCGCTCCGGCACCGTATTGCCCATGATCGAAGTCACCGAGCTGACCAAGCGCTACGGCCGCCGGACCGCCGTGGACGGCCTCACCTTCACCGTCCGCCCCGGCCACGTCACCGGCTTCCTCGGCCCCAACGGCGCCGGGAAGTCCACCACCCTGCGGATGGTCCTCGGCCTGAACGAGCCGACCTCCGGCACCGCGACCGTCGACGGACGCTCCTTCCGCGACCTCAAGCGCGGCCTGCGCCACGTCGGCGCACTGCTCGACGCCGCCGACGTCCACGGCGGCCGCACCGGCCGCGCCCACCTGCGGGCGCTGGCGCGCAGCAACGCGATCCCGCTCGGGCGGGTCGACGAGCTGCTCGCCGAGGTCGGCCTGGCGGGTGCCGCGCGCCGCCGGATCGGCGGGTACTCGCTCGGCATGCGCCAGCGGCTCGGCATCGCGGGTGCCCTGCTCGGCGACCCGCCGGTGCTCCTCTTCGACGAGCCGCTCAACGGCCTCGACCCGGAGGGCGTCCTGTGGGTGCGCGGGCTGTTCCGCCGCCTGGCGGCCGAGGGGCGGACGGTCTTCGTCTCCAGCCACCTGATGAGCGAGATGGAGCACACCGCCGACCGGCTGGTCGTGATCGGCCGGGGCCGGCTGATCGCCGACGAGGGCCTGACGGAGTTCTCCGCGAGGGCCGGCCGGTCGAGCGTGACCGTCGTCGCGGCCGAACCCACCCGGCTGGCCGGGGTGTTGACGGCCGCCGGCGCCACCGTCCGGCCGGCCCCGGAGGGCGCCCTCGCCGTCACCGGCCTCTCCGCCCCGCGGATCGGCGAACTCGCCCTGGAAAACCGCCTCTTGCTGCACGCCCTCACCACCCGCGGCGCCTCCCTGGAGGAGGCGTTCATGGAACTGACCGCCGACAGCGTCGAATACCTCGCCGGAGAGTCCCGTTGAGCACCCTCGCCATGACCGCCACCACCACCGCGCCGGGCCGCGCCCGCTTCCGCGACCTCCTCGCCGCCGAGTGGATCAAGTTCTGGTCGCTGCGCTCGACCCCGTGGGTCCTGCTGCTCGGCGCCGCCGTGGTCGTCCTCGCCGCCGTCAAGAACGCCACCTACACGTACGACCACTTCGAGCCCGGCCCGACGGCCAGCTACCACCAGGCCGCGCTCGACTCGGCGTTCAGCGCCGTCGGCGCCGACGTCGTCATGCTGGTGGGAGGCGGGCTCGGCGCGTTCGTCGTCGTCTGCGAGTACGCCAGCGGCCTCATCCGGGCGAGTCTCGCGGCCGTCCCCGACCGGCGGGCGCTGCTGCTCGCCAAGGCGGCCGTGCTGACGGGCGTGATGCTCGGCTGGGGCGCCGCGGTCTCGGGCACCGCCTTCGGCGTGGCACAGGCGATCATCGGCGGCCGGGGCATCGGGCTGCCGATCACCGACCCGGGCGCGTTCCGGTTCGTCGCGGCGGCCGCGCTGTTCGCGCCGGTCTGCGCGCTCGTCGGACTGTGCCTGGGCGTGCTGATCCGGCACACGGCGGCGAGCGTCGTGAGCACGATCCTGGTGCTGTTCTTCGTGCCGTCGTTCTTCACCGACACCTACCACTGGTCCGCCGACGTCGCGCACGCCCTGCCGTTCACCGCGTGGCGCCGGTTGGCCCAGGTGGACCTGACGAACCAGCGGGTGTCGCCGTACCCGGCCACGGTCGCGAGCGGCTGGATCACGTTCGCGGTGTGGTCCGTCGCGGCGGTCGCGATCGCCGCGCTCACGATCCGGCGCCGGGACCACTGACGGGCGCGCCGAATGGCGGGCGAACGACGAGCGCACCGAACGACGAGCGGGGCCCGCCACGGGGGTGCGGGCCCCGCGTCACCTGGTGCGCCCGGCCGCCAGGTCCGCCGCCGCGACCACCAGCGCCGCCAGGACCAGGCCCGCCGCGACCGTCGCCCCCAGCTCGAAGGCGACCGCCCAGTCCGGGTTCCTCCCGCGGGCGTGGGCGAAGAAGACCGAGCCGACGATCGCGATCCCCACCGCCGAACCGACGCGCTGCGCGGTCTGCAGCACCCCGCCCGCACTGCCGGCCCGGGCGAGCGGGACCTGCGAGAGCGTCAGCGTCTGGTTCGGCGAGATCACCAGCCCGCTGCCCGTCCCCGCCACCAGGAGCGGCAGCGCCGTCGCCCAGCCCGCCCACGTCCCGGGCCCCAGCCGGACCGCCAGGATCGACGCCCCGAGCCCGACGAGCACCAGCACCAGCCCGAACACCACCAGCCGCCGCCCCAGCCGGGTCACCACCCGCCCGCCGAGCGCGGCCGAGACGGCCGAACCCACCGCGAACGGCGTGATCGACAGACCCGCCGCCAGCGCCGAGTAGTGCAGCCCCGCCTGGAGGTACAGCGTGAAGATGAAGAAGATCGCCGTGAACCCCGCGAAGTACACCAGCGACAGCGCCACCCCCGCCGCGTACGGGCGCACCGCGAACAGCTCCATGTTCACGAGCGGCTCCCGCCGCCGCGCGTAGTGCCGCTCCCACCCGACGAACGCCCCCAGCAGCAGCACCGCCACCGGCAGCAGCAGCCACCGCGCCGGGCTGTGCCACTGCTGCTCCTGGACGAACGGCAGCAGCAGCGCCACCGTCCCGCCGCCGAGCAGCACCACCCCGACCGGGTCGAAGTCCCGGTGCCCCGCCCGCTCACCCGCCGGCGGGGGCGGCGGCAGCAGGTGGTAGGCGACCGGCAGCGCCGCGATCCCGATCGGCAGGTTGACCAGGAACACCCACCGCCAGCCGTCCTGCGGCCCGAACAGGTGGATCAGCAGCCCGCCCAGCAGCGGGCCGACCGCCGTCGACACCCCGATCGTCGACCCCAGCGCACCGAACGCCCGCCCCCGCTCGGCCCCCTGGAACAGCGTCTGGATGAACCCGGACACCTGCGGCACCAGCACCCCGCCCGCCGCGCCCTGGAACAGCCGGGCCAGCACCAGCCACGTCTGGTCCTGCGCCGCCCCCGCGAGCGCGCTGGCCAGCGTGAACAGCGCCAGCCCGGTCAGGAACACCGCCCGCCGGCTGCGCGCGTCCCCGAGCCGCCCGGCCGGGACCAGCACGAGCCCGAAGGCCAGCGCGTAGCCGCTCAGCACCCACTGCAGGCCGCTCTCCGACATGTGCAGCCCGGTGCGGACGGTCGGCAGGGCGACGTTCACGATGCTGACGTCCAGCAGCGTCATGAACCCGGCCACCAGGCACACCGCGAGCGCCCGCCAGCGCCGCGCCCCGGCCCGCCCGCCGACGGCGGAGGCGCCCCGGGACGGCGGGCGCGCGGTGCTGTTGGGGGGATCGGGGTTCATGGGGAGCCTTCTCCGGACCTCCGGACGCCCGGCATCGTCGGACGCCCGGCATCGCCCTGGGGGCCTCATCCTCACCCCGCCCGACCGCGGGGGCCACCCGGCTCACCCGGACGGCCGAACCGCCGCGCGGCGGGCCCGCGGGCGCGGCGAGGCTGGGCGCATGACCGTCGACACCGAGACCACGCCGTCCGCCCCGCCCGTGCTGGACGTCCGGCAGCGGAACGTCGTCTTCGCCACGATCGTGCTCGGCATGCTGCTGGCCGCCCTCGACCAGACGATCGTCGGCACCGCCCTGCCCACCATCGTCGCGGACCTGGGCGGCGCCGCCCACATGTCCTGGGTGGTCACCTCCTACCTGCTCGCCGAGACGGTCGCCACCGTGCTGGCCGGCAAGTTCGGCGACCTGTACGGGCGCAAGCTGCTCTTCCAGGTGTCCGCGATCGTCTTCATCACCGGCTCGTTCTTCTGCGGCCTGGCGACGAACATGACGCTGCTGATCGCCTGGCGCGCCCTCCAGGGCATCGGCGCGGGCGGCCTGATGGTCACCGCGATGGCGCTGATCGCCGACGTCATCCCGCTGCGGGAGCGCGGCAAGTACCAGGGCGCGATCGGCGCGGTGTTCGGCGTGGCGACGGTCATCGGCCCGCTGCTCGGCGGGCTGTTCACCGACCACCTGTCCTGGCGCTGGGCGTTCTACGTCAACGTGCCGATCGCCGTCCTCGTGGTCGTCGCGGCGGCCCGGACGATCCCCTCGGTGCGGGCCGCCGTCCGGCCGGTCATCGACTACCTGGGGATCGCGCTGGTCGCGGTCGGGGCCGGCGCCCTGATCCTGGCCACCAGTTGGGGCGGCAACCAGTACGCGTGGGGCTCGGCGACGATCATCGGCCTGTTCGCGGGCGGCGCCGTGGCGCTCGGCCTGTTCTGCGTGGTCGAGACGCGCGCGGCCCAACCCATGCTGCCCATGCGGCTGTTCCGCAACCCGGTGTTCGCGGTCTGCTCGGTGCTCAGCTTCATCGTCGGCTTCGCCATGCTCGGCGCGCTGACCTTCCTGCCGACCTTCCTCCAGTACGTGGACGGCGACTCCGCCACCGTCTCCGGCGTCCGCATGCTCCCGATGGTCATCGGCCTGCTGCTCGCCTCCATCGCCAGCGGCAACGTCGTCAGCAAGACCGGCCAGTACCGGCTGTTCCCCATCGCCGGCACCCTCGTGATGGCCCTCGGCCTCTACCTGCTCTCGCTGCTCAAACCCGGGACGGGCACCGCACTCGCCTCGCTGTACATGTTCGTCCTCGGCGTCGGCATCGGGCTGAGCATGCAGGTGCTCACCATCGCGGTGCAGAACACCGTCGACTACGCGGACCTCGGCACCGCCACCTCCGGCGTCACGTTCTTCCGCACCATCGGCAGCTCCTTCGGCACCGCCGTCTTCGGCACCATCTACGCCAACAGCCTCAAGACCGAACTCGCCGACGGCATCGCCTCCTCCGCCCGCCTCACCGGCGCGAGCCCGGCCGTGCTCGGCAAGGCCGCCGAGAGCCCGCAGGGCCTGCACGCGCTGCCCGCCGACCAGGCCGCGCCGATCGTCCAGGCGTACTCCGACGCCCTGCACACCGTCTACCTGTGGACCATCCCGGTCGCGGTGGTCGGCTTCGTCGTCGCGCTGTTCCTCAAGCAGGTCAAGCTGCGCGACACCGCGCGGGCCGGCTCCACCGACCTCGGCGAGGCCTTCGCCCAGCCGACCACCAGCGACGCCGACCCGCACCTGGAGTACTCGGTCTGCAAGATCGTGCGCGGGGTCGACCTCGACGCCGTCCGCTCGATCGTCTCCACCGCCGACACCCGCGTCGACCTCGCCGGCGCGTGGGCCCTCATGGAGGTCGCCGGCCACACCAAGGCCGTCGGCCGGGCCTCCCTCGACCTCATCGCCGCGCGCAAGCGCGTCCCGCCCGAGGTCCTGGAACCGGTCTTCGACCGCATGACCGACGAGGGCTACCTCACCCGCGACGGCGACCAGCTGATCCCCACCGAGGCCGGCCGCCGGCAGATCACCGCCCTGGCCCGCGCCTGGTCCGACTGGCTCAACGCCCGCCTCGACGCCGACGCCGGCCGCCCCCGCAGCCCCCGACTGCGCACCGCCGCCGACGCCATCGCCTGGCGCCTCCTCGTCGAGGACCTCACCAACGGCCTCCCGACCCACGCCCGCCCGAAGGCCCCGGCGACGGTGCCGGCGGAGTAGGCGGCGAGGCCCCTACACCAGCGGCTTGGCCAGGACGAGTTCGCGGCCGGTGCCGTCGTCGAGGAGGTCGCCGAGCTCGTCGGTGTCGGCGAAGGCGTGGCGGCGGTAGAGGGCGATCGCGGCGTCGTTGTGGGGCGTGACGGCGAGCTTCAGGGTGGAGCAGCCCTGGGCGGCGGCCCACTTGGCGATCTCGGTGATCAGGAGGTCGCCAGCGCCCCGGCCGCGGGCCTGCGGGGCGACCCACATCGAGATGAGCTCGGCGGCCGTCGGGTCCTCGTCGGCGGGGACGCCGCTGGCCATGGCGACGGGCGTGCCGTCCAGGACGGCGACCAGGTCGAGCGCGCCGGGGATCTCCAGGCGCGAGCGCCAGCGGTCCTCGTGGTCGCCGGGCCCCTGCCAGTCGGCCAGGGTGGAGCCGAAGGCGTACGGCGCCTCGGCGAGCGCGGCGAGGCGCAGCTCGCGGAAGACGGGCCAGTCGTCGGAGGAGAGGATTCGCAGTTCAAGCATGGTGCGGACCTTGCCGCACCGGGCACCGGTACGGCAAGCCCATTATCCGGCGAGGGGCGGGTCCGCCCTGGTTCGGAGGACCGTCACGACCGGCGGAGACGGGATCGCTCCGCACTGTCCGTCAGCCGGTCATGGGCGGGTTGAGGCGGGCGAAGGCCTCCTGGCGGCGGTAGGGGAAGTAGGGGTAGGGGGCGGTGCGGAGGCTGGCGGTGTCGAGGCGGGTGATCTGGTCGGGGGTGAGGGACCAGCCGACGGCGCCGAGGTTCTGGCGGAGCTGGTCCTCGTTGCGGGCGCCGATGATGACGGAGGAGACGGTCGGGCGGCGCAGGAGCCAGTTGATCGCCACCTGGGGGACGGTGCGGCCGGTCTCCTCGGCGATCTCGTCGAGGGCGTCGACGACGCGGTGGAGGTGGTCGTCCTCGACCGGGGGGCCGTAGTCGGCGGTGTCGTGGAGACGGCTGCCGGCCGGGACGGGCGTGCCGCGGCGGATCCTGCCGGTGAGGCGGCCCCAGCCGAGCGGGCTCCAGACGAGGGCGCCGACGCCCTGGTCGGCGGCCAGCGGCATCAGCTCCCACTCGTAGTCGCGGCCGACGAGCGAGTAGTAGACCTGGTGGGCGGCGTAGCGGGGGCGGCCTTGGCGGTCGGCGGCGGCGAGGGACTTCATGAGCTGCCAGCCGGAGAAGTTGGACACGCCGGTGTAGCGGACCTTGCCGGCGCGGACGAGGTCGTCGAAGGTGGCCAGGACCTCCTCGACGGGGGTCGCGGCGTCGAAGGCGTGGAGCTGGAAGAGGTCGATGTAGTCGGTGCCGAGGCGGCGCAGGGCGTCGTCGACGGCCTTGGTGAGGCGGGCCCGGGAGGTGCCGGCGTCGTTGGGGCCCTCACCGGTGGGCAGGCCGGCCTTGGTGGAGATGAGGACCCGGTCGCGGCGGCCGTGGACGGCCTTGCCGAGCACCTCCTCGGAGGCGCCGTCGGAGTAGACGTCGGCGGTGTCGAACATCGTCACGCCGGCGTCGATGGCGATGTCGAGGAGGCGGCGGGCCTCCTGGTCGCCGGTGGTGCCCCAGGCGCCGAAGAGCGGGCCCCGCCCGCCGAAGGTGCCGGTGCCGAGGCTGAGCGCGGGGACCTTGAGGCCGGACGCCCCGAGCTGACGGTATTCCATGGTGATTGCTCCCCCAGGAGGCGACTAACGGGACGGTCGTTCCGTTAGGATGACTCGACCGTAGCAGAGTCCGACGAGCTAATGGAACAGGAATCCCGTTAATGGTCGACGAGAGCCAGCCCGTCCCGGGCACCGTCCGCCCCGGCGGCCGCACCGCGCGCGTGCGCGCCGCCGTCCTGCGCGCCGCGGAGGACGCGCTCGTCGAGCACGGCTTCGCCGGCCTCGACCTCGGCGACATCGCCCAGCGCGCCGAGGTCGGGCGCACCACCGTCTACCGGCGCTGGGGCGGCACCAGCGCCCTGGTCGCCGACCTGCTCGCGGACATGGCCGAGCAGTCGCTGCCGCGCACCCGCAGCGGCTCGCTCGCCGAGGACCTGCGCGCCAACGCCCGGCTGGTCCAGCGCACCCTCGCCGACCCGCGCCAGGGCGCGCTGTTCCGCGCGGTGATCGTCGCGGCGAACGGCGACGCGGGCGCGGCGGAGGCGCTCCGGCGCTTCTACGAGGTGCGGGTCGCCGAGTGGGCGCCGTGCGTCACCGAGGCCGTCGAGCGCGGCGAACTGCCCGCCGGCACCGACCCGGCGGAGGTCGTGCGGGCCGTCTCGGCCCCGCTCTACTACCGGATGCTCACGACGGCCGACCCGCTGGACGAGGCCGCAGCCGACCGCGCCGCAGCAGCCGCCGAGGCGGCGGCCCGGGCCGGGGCGTACTGCCGCTGAAACGCGAACGGCCGCACAGCGCAGGGGCGTTGTGCGGCCGAAGGGGCCAGGAACACCAGGGTCACCGGGCCGCTTCCTCCAGGACCGCCATCGCCGCGTTGTGGCCGGGGATGCCGCTGACTCCCCCGCCGCGTACCGCCCCCGCGCCGCACAGCAGCACGTTCGGGTGGGCCGTCGCCACGCCCCAGCGTTCGGCGGCGACGGCCGGATCCCCTTCCGCGTACGGGAAGGACAGGTCGCGGTGGAAGATGTGACCGCCCGGCAGGCCGAGCTCGCGCTCCAGGTCCAGCGGCGTCTTCGCCTCCACACAGGGCCGCCCGTCGGCATCCGTCGCCAGGCAGTCGGCGATCGGCTCGGCGAGCACGTCGTCCAGCTGCGCCAGACTCGCCGCCAGCGCACGGGCCTTGACGTCCTCGTACGTCGACGGGTCCGCGAACAGCCGTGCGGGCACGTGGAGCCCGAAGAGGGTCAGGGTGTGGAGGCCCTGCCCGATCGCGCCAGGGCCGAGGATCGAGCTGTCGGTGAGCGTGTGGCAGTAGATCTCGGACGGCGGCGCCGAGGGCAGCCGGCCCGACGCCGCCTCGCCGTACGCCGCCTCCAACTGCCGGTAGCCTTCGGCGATGTGGAACGTCCCGGAGAAGGCGTCCCGCGGGTCGACGGCGGAGTCGCGGAGGGCGGGAAGTCGGCGCAACACCATGTTGACCTTCAACTGCGCTCCTTCCGGCGGAAGTTCAGCTGAAGGCTCGCCACCGAGAAGCCGTGCCAGCGTCGCCGGCGCCGCGTTCACCAGTACCTTGGCACCCACCACCACCGCTTCACCGTCTTTATGACGGCACGTCACCTCGGCATCGCCGTGGCCGTCCGTCACGATCGCCGTGACCTCGCATCCGGTGCGCAGCTCGGCGCCCGCCGCCAGCGCCGCCTCCGTGAGTGCGCCGGTGACCGCGCCCATGCCGCCGACCGGGACATCCCAGTCGCCCGTTCCGTTGCCGATGACGTGGTAGAGGAAGCAGCGGTTCTGCCGCAGCGAGGGGTCGTGGGCGTGGGTGAACGTGCCGATCAGGGCGTCCGTCAGCACGACGCCGCGCACGAGGTCGTCGGCGAAGGTCCGCTCGATCGCCTCGCCAAGCGGCCGCTCGAACAGCGCCTCCCAGGCGGCGTCGTCCCCGATCCGGCGACGCAGCTCGGCGCGCGAGGGAAGTGGTTCGGTGAGCGTGGGGAAGACGCGTTCGGCGATCCGCCCGGTCGTGCCGTAGAAGCGGTGCCAGGCCTCCCACTCGCGCTCGCCGCCGGTCAGCGCCCGGAAGGACTCGCGCGTGCGGTCCGGGTCGGCCGCGTCGACGAGCAGGCCGGTCGGCTTCCCGTCCCGCACCACCGGCGTGTACGAGGAGATCCGGCGGCGCCGCAGCTCCAGCCGCAGGCCGAGCTCGCGCACGATCGCGCGCGGGAGCAGGCTCACGAGGTACGAGTAGCGCGACAGCCGCGCGTCGATCCCCGGGAAGGCCTCGGCCGACACCGCCGCCCCGCCCACCCGCGGCAGCCGTTCGAGCACCAGCACCCGCCGCCCGGCCCGCGCGAGGTACGCCGCCGCCACCAGTCCGTTGTGCCCGCCGCCGACGATCACGGCGTCGTACCGCGAGGACGCGTTCGTGTTCATCCGGCCACGGTACGACCGAACGGACGCCGCGTCACCGGTTCGGGGCGCACCGGCTGCGCTCCGTAGCCGTCCTTCGTAGCGTCATGGCCATGACGATCATTGCGAAAGCACGCGCGGCCTGCGTCGCCGCCCTCGTCGGCGCGACCCTGGCGGCCGGCACCGGGACCGCGACGGCCGGCGGCGGCGTCGGCGGGGGCGTCGGCGGCGGGGGCGTCGGCGGCATCGAGGCGGCGTCGGTGCCGTACTACCACCAGGCACTCGCCAACGACTGCGAGGCGGCGGCCCTGCGCATGGTCCTGGCCTCGCGCGGCGTGACGGCGAGCGACCAGGACGTCCTGGACCGGATCGGCGTCGACTGGGACCACCCCGAGTTCGGGCACTCCGGCCCGCTCTCCGGTGACCCGTACGAGGCCTTCGTCGGCGACCCGGACGGCTCGGAGGTGGACGGCACCGGCTTCGGCGTGTACGCCCCGCCGGTGGCGAAGGCCGCCCGCGCCTTCGGGCTCTCCGTGGCCCATTCGGGCTCGGGCATCTCGGTCCAGACCCTGAAGGACAGCCTGGCCGCCGGCCGCCCGGCGATCGTGTGGGTGGACTACCTGTGGCGCCACCTCAGGTCGACCACCTACACGGCGTACGACGGCGTCAAGGTCCTCTATGCGGGACCGGCCGAACACGCCGTCGTCGTCACGGGGTTCGGCGACGGCACGGTGTCGGTCAACGACCCCGCGCGCGGCCGGACGACCGTCTCGGAGACGGACTTCGAGAACGGCTACGCGACCTACGGCCGGATGGCGGTCGTCGTCGACTGACGAGGACCGCCACCCGCCGCGGGACGGCCTAGAAGAAGCTGTCGTCGTCGCCCTCGTAGTAGTTGTTGACGACGACCTGGGGCTCGTCGTCGCTCAGCGCCTCGTTGAGCAGCGCGCCGCCGACCAGGCCCGCGGCACCGGCACCCAGCAGGGCGCCGGTGCCGAAGCGGCGGCCGCCCTGCTGCTCCGGGTGGCCCTGGCCGGGGACCTGCGGGTACCCCTGCTGGTAGCCCTGGGGGTACCCCTGCTGGACCGGCTGCGGGTACCCCTGCTGCGGGGTGTAGAACGGCGGCGGGGTGGTCTGCACGCGCTGGGCGCAGGCGGCGCACGCCTGGATCGGGCGCGGCACGCCCCACTGCGGCGACCACTGCACCGCGGTCGAGCCGACGCCGTGCGAGGGGTCGAAGAAGCACGTCACTGCGGAACTCCCTGTTGCTTGCTGGACCGTTGCTGCCTGAGGGACAGAGGGGACGGCCGGCGGGGCCGCAGGCGCCGCCGGGGCGGCCGGCTGGAGCAGCGCGACGCCGAAGTCGGTCGCGATGCCCGCCAGCCCGGTCGCGTAGCCCTGCCCCACGGCCCGGAACTTCCAGTCCGCGCCGTTGCGGTAGAGCTCGCCGAACACCATCGCCGTCTCGCTGCCCGCCTCGGCGGCCACGTCGTAGCGCACCACCTCGGTGGCCCCGTCGGCGTCGGTGATCCGGATGTACGCGCCGCTCACCCGGCCGAAGGACTGCCGGCGCTGCGCCGCGTCGTAGATGGCGACGGCGAAGACGATCCGCTCGACGTCGGCGGACACGTCGGTGAGCGAGACGTCGATCCGCTCGCGGTCCCCGCCGGCGCCCAGGTCACTGCCGTGGTGGCGGACCGAGCCGTCCGGGCTGCGCAGGTTGTTGAAGAAGACGAAGTGCCCGTCCGAGACGACCTGCCCGGAGCGCCCGCACAGCAGCGCGCTGGCGTCCAGGTCGTATCCGGGGCCCGCCGTCCAGCCGAGGCCCACCCGCACGGCCCCGAGCCCGGGGGCCTGCTTGCCCAGCGAGACGTTGCCGCCCTTCGTCAGGGCCACACCCATGGCGCTTCCTCTCCTCCACACCCTTGCTTTTTGCACTGCCGACCTCGACAACGCTGTAGAGCCCGTGCCGGTTCCCGCCGACAGGTCAGTACCGGACGGGCAGCTCCAGCAGGCCGCGGGCGCGCAGCGCGGGCCGGTGGCGCAGCTGCTCGACGGGCACGTCGAGGGCCAGGTCGGGGAAGCGGCGCAGCAGCGCGCCGAGCGCGATCTCGGTCTCCATGCGGGCGAGCGGCGCGCCGAGGCAGTAGTGGATGCCGTGGCCGAGGGAGAGGTGGCCGCTCTCGCGGCGGCGCAGGTCGAGCCGGTCCGGGTCCGCGAACTGGTCGGGGTCGCGGTTGGCGGACGCTATGGCGAGCAGGAGGGTCTCGCCGGCCGGGACGGTGACGCCGCCGATGGTGACGTCCTCGCGCGGGAAGCGTCGGATGGACAGCGGGGCCGGGCCGTCGAAGCGGGCGAACTCGTCGAACGCGCCCTCGACCAGGGCCGGTTCGGCCCGCAGGGCGGCGAGCTGCTCGGGGTGGGTGAGCAGGGCGAGGACGGCGTTGGCGATGAGGTGGACGGTGTTCTCGTAGCCGGCGAAGAGGATCAGGAAGGCGAGCGAGGTGAGTTCGTCCTCGCTGAGCCGGTCCTCGGCGTCGCGGACCGCGATGAGGTCGGAGAGGAGGTCGTCGCCGGGGGCGGTGCGCTTGCGCCCGATGAGGCCGGTGAAGAAGGCGAGCATCGCGCCGACGGCGGCCTTGGCGTCCTGCGGGCGCTCGGGGTCGGGGGTGATGAGGGCGTCGGTCCAGGCGCGGAAGTCGTGCCGGTCGTCCTCGGGGACGCCGAGCAGGTCGCAGATGACCGTGATGGGCAGCGGCGCGGCGTAGGCGGCGAGCAGGTCGGCGCGGCCGAGCGGGGCCATCGCGTCGAGCAGCTGCTCGGCGACCCGCTCGATCGGGCCGCGCAGGGCGGCGGTCCGGCCCGGGGTGAACGCCTTGGTGACCAGCCGGCGGATGCGGGTGTGGTCGGGCGGGTCCATGGTGAGCAGGTTGGCATCGAGGGCCGGCGGCAGCCTGAAGCCGCGGTAGTTGCCGGGCGCCGCATGGGCCTTGTCGAGGGACAGCCGCGGGTCGGCGAGGGCCTGGCGGACGTCCGCGTAGCGGGTCACCAGCCACACGGGCAGTCCGTCCGGTCCGACGACCCGGTGGACGGGGGCGGCGGCGCGCAGGGCGGCGTAGCCCGCGTAGGGGTCGGCGATCAGGGCCTTCACGGTCAGGTCGGATGACGTCACATGATCACCTTACGGCCGGCGGCGGACCCCGTTTCCGCTGCCCCGGGCCGCGCAGGCCGGGCCGGCGAAGCGCGTCCCCGCCGCCCGGGCCCGGGAACCCGCGATCTCGCGGTAGGCGTCCGCGCGGCCCGCCCAGTGCGAGCCCTCGACGGACTTGCCGCGCTCCAGGTCCTTGTAGACCTGGAAGAAGTGGGTGATCTCCAGCAGGTCGAAGCGCGGCAGGTCGCCGATGTCGCGCAGGCCCTCGTAGCGCGGGTCCCTGGCCGGCACGCACAACACCTTCTGGTCCGGGCCGCGTTCGTCGCGCATGACCCACATGCCGACGGCCCGGCAGGTCTGCACGCAGCCCGGCACGGCCGGCTCGCCGCCGAGCACGAGGGCGTCCAGCGGTTCGCCGTCGCCGCCGAGGGTACCCTCGACGTAGCCGTAGTCCGCCGGGTAGCGGGTGGCGGTGAAGAGCGTCCGGTCGAGGCGGATACGGCCCGCGGCGAAGTCCATCACGTACTTGTTGCGGGATCCCTGCGGGATCTCGATCATGACCTCGAAGAACGTCGACCCGGGCCCGCCCCGGTCCTCGAACTCCACCTGCGCCTCCACTGCGGCCTCCTCGCCGGTCCTGTGGCGATTGTCCGCCGCGGGGGCCCGCGCTGCCCACCCCCCGCGACGCGTGTTGGGGCGCGGGGTGCGCGCGGTACCGTCACCGCATGCCCGAAACCCGGTTGACCACCCCCTCGTTCCTCGTGCTCGGCATCATCGACAAGCTGGGCGAGGCCAGCCCGTACGACGTCAAGGTGGAGGCGGCCCGGACGGTCGCGCCGTTCTGGTCGGTGCCGCACGCGCAGGTGTACGCGCAGTGCGACCGCCTGCTGCAGGGCGGGCTGCTGTCCGAGGTGCGGCAGGAGGGCGGGCGGGGCCGACGGCTGATGCGGCTCACCGACGGGGGGAGGGCCGCGCTGGCCGAGTGGCTGGCCGATCCGGGCTTCGAGCCGGTGGAGGCGCGGGAGCGGAACATCCTCAAGCTGTGGTTCGGCGGCAGCCCGCGGATCCTCGCGCCGGGGCAGGTGCTGGAGCACGGCCGCACGCTCGGCGAGTACGAGCACCTGGCGGAGGAGGTCGGCGAGCTGCTGAGCCGGGGGGAGCGCGAGGCGCTGGAGTTCGGCATCCGGTACGAGCGGATGATGGTGGACTTCTGGCAGTGGGTGCAGTCCCGCGACGACTCCTGACGTCCGCGCGGCGCCCACCCGACGCCTACCTGACGGTAGCAATCCGCGCCGCACCCATTGACCGCACCGTCGGACGGCCCTACGGTCCCCATAGTCCTTTCTGGACCATCTGATCAGGACCGTGGGGAACCGCACAGGCGGGAGGGTCGCGATGCGGCGGCTGAACGGCACGACGGACGACCGGGGCGGACGGACGGAAGGACCGCGGCAGGTCCGCTGGGGCCGGGTGGCCGCCCTCGCGATCGCCGGGCTCTGCGTCGTCTACGCGCCCATCGCCATGACCGACGTCTGGCCCTACGAGCACCCCGGCGCGTTCGCGCCCGGCCGGTGGGTGCTCGCCCACTCCGGGGTCTCGCCCGCCTACGTGGCCGAGGCGCTCGCCGACCGCCTCGAACCGTACCGGCGCAGCTTCGTGCCGCTGCTGGTGCACACGGTCCTCGGCGGCGTCCTGATGCTGCTCGGCCCGCTCCAGCTCTGGTCGGCCGTCCGGCGGCGGATCCGGCTGCACCGCACCGTCGGCGTCGTCTTCACCGTCACGGTGTACGCGTCGATGGCCGGCGCCGCCGTCTACCTGGCCCGCACCCCGCCGGCCCAGGCGTTCAGCGGGGCCGCGTTCTGGGTCGTCCTCGCCACCATCCTGGTCGGCACGGTGCTGAGCACGACGCTCGGCATCGGCGCCGCCCTCACCGGCTTCCCCGACCTGCACCAGCGCTGGCTGCTGCTCTGCTACGGCTACCTGATGACGGCGCCGCTGCTGCGCCTGGAGTGGGGCGCGCTGCCGCTCGTCCTCGGGAGCCGGCCGGTCGCCGAGCTCAACCGGGTGGCGATCATGCACCTCGGGTCGATCGTGACGTTCGGCGCCCTGGCCGCCTCCCGGGCCCTCGACCGGCGGACCACCGTGCGCGGCATGACCGGCACGTGGTGCCCGCCCGCCGTCCTGGCCGCCGCCCAACTCGTGGGCGCCGCCGGGGTGGTGTGGCTGGTCCGGTCGTTCGCGGCCTGGGGCCCGGAGGGCCGGCGGCTCCTGCTCGCCTACCTGATCCCGCTCCTGCTGACGTACGTCTTCATCATGGTGCGGCAGCGGCGGACGACGGGCTGGGCGCGCGAGGAGTGGCGGCTGCACCTGGCGTTCCTGTGCCTGGCGCCCGCGTTCTCCGCCGTCGCGGCACCGCTCTTCGAGCACGGGATGCGCCTGGACGGGCGGACCTCGCTCATGGCCGGTGTCGGCATCGGCTGCGGGATGCTCGCCTTCGCGGCCACCGCGGTGGTGAGCCTGCGGGTGCTGTACGCCCGTGAGGTGACGAAGCGTCAGAGCAAGGCGCCGGCCGCGCGGCCGCCGTCGGCCCTCCCGCTGTAGCAACCTCTGCCCGGGCCGACGGCCAACTCACCAGGAGGACCGTACACATGAGCACCCAGGACCCGGACCTCGGTGGCCGGGAGCTGTCGCCCGCCATCACGACGCTGTCCGCCGTCGTCGCGGTCGTCAGCATCCTGACCGGCGCACTGATGGCCGTCGCGGGCCTGACCGGGCACGCCTTCGGCGCGTGGCACTCACCGGAGGCGCTCAGCCCCGGGCTGATCGGCGCGGCCATGGTCGGCGTCTCCCCCGGGCTGCTCGTGGTCGGCCGCGCGCGGGTGTGGGAGGAGGTGCGCACGCTCGTCCTGCCGACCGCCGTCGTGCTCGTCGGCCTGTTCGCCGTCAGCGTCGCCGACGGGGGTGAACTGCACGTCGCCACCGGCGGGTTGATCGTCCTGGTGATGTTCAGCCTGGGCTGGGTGGCCGTGCTCGGCGCGCTGGCCGCCGCGGCGGTGCTCTGCCTCGTCGTGCAGTACCGGCGGCCGGTCACCGCGCCCCCGGCCCGGACCGCCCCGCTGCCCGCGTGGTCGAAGCCGCTGCTCGCGGTGCTCGGCTCCGGGTGGCTCGGCCTCGGTACCGGCCTGGTGCTCGCTCCCCGCTTCTGGGGCGGGCTCGTGCCGTGGGCGGTCGGCCGGGCCGACGCGCAGGGCCTCGGGGTGTGGTGCCTCGCGCTCGGGGTGGGCGTGCTCGGCGCCCTCGCCGAGGACGACCTCGCCCGGCTGCGGCCCGCCCTGCTCTCCGTCCCCGGGGTGGCACTGGCGTCGGCCGTCCTGCTGGCCGGGCGCGCGGGGGACGTCACGTGGTCGTCCGGGGCGGCGCTCCCGCTCGTCGTCCTGCTCGCCGGCCTGCTCTCCACCGGCGCCATCGGCCACTGGCTGCTGACCCGGCGGGCCGTGCCGGCCTGACGGGCTCCCAGGGCCCGCCTCCAAACCCCCGCCTGCCGTGCGACGCCCGGGCACACCCTACGATCACCCGCATGGGGAACTGGCACGTCACCGTCATCGACCAGCAGCGCAAGCGCGGCATGGACCCGGTCTACGCGGTGCGCGAGGAGCCGTTCGCCGCGCGCGACGGCCTGGTCATCGGCGGCCGCACCGGCGAGATCACCTGCACCGACACCGCCGGGCGCCTCCGGTGGACCCGCCCCGTCCCGGGGACGCCGAACGCGGCGCACATCTCCTCCGGACGCGTCCTCGTCACCACCGGCTCGATCAACTACCACGCGTGGGGCCACCTCGGCCCCGCCTACCTCCTCGACCTCGCGGACGGCACCCTGGTCGCCGAACTCCGCGGCGAGCGCGGCGCGACGCTCGGCGGAGGCCGGTTCCTGCTCGGACTGGAGGGCTACGACCACTTCCACACCTGGCAGTTCGACCGCGACGGCAACGTCACCGACACCTGGCGCAGCTACGGCCACTACGTCGTCGGCACCGGCGTCCGCGTCGTCGAGGCCGACCGCGCGACCCCGACCGGGAGCCGCGTCGTGCGCCTCCTGCCCGGCGGCCTGATCGAGCGCAGCGCCCTGCTGCTCACGTCCTCGCAGGTGCGCGAGCCGGTCGTGCTGTCCGACGGCACGGTCCTGGTCCTGGACGCGGGCGTGCTGCGGGCCGTCGGCCGCGACCTGACGGACACCGTGCTCGCCGAACTCCTGGCCGTGCCCGACGGCGAAGGCGAGCGGTTCGTCGCCACGCTGGAGCGGACGGCCGCCGACCGCCTCACGGCCGTCGTCCGCGAGCGCAACCCCGAGCGGCCGAACAAATACCTCACGCACACCTGGACGCTCGCCCTCCACCCGCCGCAGTGACGGGCGGAGGACTCGGGAGTGTCTGCCCGTCAGTCCACGACGGGGAGTTCGAGGTAGGACGGACGGGCTCCGCCGTGGCCGATCGCGTACGCGGCGCGGCCGTCGGCGGGGAGCAGCTGGAACGAGTCCGGGTTCGCCGCGGCGACCGTGACGCGGATCCGGTCGCCCGCCTTGAACAGCACCGAGGTGGGGAGCAGGTCCACCGTCACCCGCTCGGGGCGGCCCTGCGGGAACGGGGTCGCGTCGGCGGCGGCGTACGTCCGCGGAGTGCGCAGGCTCCGCCAGTCGGGGTTGTCGTCCCGGTCGGCCACAGCGCGTTCGGCCAGGGCGAGTTGGCCTTCCGTCAGGTACGTGACGCGGCCGTCCGGGGTGACGTCCTCCAGGTACACGTGCAGGGCGCCGTTCGCCGATCCCTCCAGCCCGGTGACGTCGAGGACCACGCGGCCGAGGCCGGTCACCCGGGTGTCGCGGCCGAGGGCCGGGCCGGTGTAACTGAGAAGGCGGGTGTCCACGGCGGCGCGGTCGGGGTAACTGACCTTGTTCCCGGTGAGGTTGGTGTTCCAGCGGTCGAACGGGCCGGTCCCGGCGGTCGGGTCGAGGCGGAGTGTGTCGCTGCCCCCGCCCCCGCTCTTGCCGTCGCCCTTGCCGTCGCCGCCGCCGTCCTCCTCCGGGCGCTGCCAGGAGAGCGCGTTTCCGCCGTCGAGGTAGAGGCGGCGGTCGCGGGTACCGGGCAGCGGGAAGCGGTCGGTCGTGCGCCAGACCCTTTCGTTCATGGTGTAGTAGTGCAACTCCCGCTTGCCGTCCGGCTGTTCACCGTTCTTGACGTACCGGTCGAAGAACGCGACGGTCCGGTCGTCGAGTTGGGCGCGCTCGGCGTCCGTCAGGTGGCGCGGGGTCCGGAACGGGTCCGCGATCCACGCCATGCCGTGGCTCCACGGGCCGATCCACGCGTCCTGGGTGTTCGACAGGGTGGTGAACTGGGACAGCACGCCGTTGGCGGTGCCCGCGTCGAGCCAGCCGGCGTCCGTCAGGACGGGCACGCCGCCCGCCTCGACGGCGTCGGTCTTCTCGCCGACGCTGCCGACCGTCCAGCTCTTCGGGCCGTCCTGGTAGTCGCGGTAGGCGCCCTGGTGGGCCATCTCGACGAGGTTGGCGTTGCCCGCGTGCTCGGCCCGGGCGGCGGCCAGCAGCGCGAGGCCGTCCGGACCGTCCACCGGCCGCGGGATCGCGCCGGTGAGGCCGGTGGCGTCGCAGACCGCCCGGGTCTCGGCACTGGTGTCGCAGGTGGTGCCGGCCGACCGGTCGAGGATCCGCAGGAGCATCGCGTAGGGCGCGATCCGCGGTTCGATGAGCACCCCGCCGGGGCGCACCAGGTCCTCGTACGGGTCGAAGTCGTAGGAGACCGGCGCGGCGGCGGTGATGTGGTGGTTGCCGAGCGCGGTGGCGAGCATCGCCGTGTCGCCGCCGTAGGAGACGCCGGTGGTGCCGACCCGGCCGTCGGACCAGGGCTGCGCGGCGATCCAGTCGCTCAGGGAGCCGCTGTCGGCGACGGCCTTCTCGCCGATCTCGGCGTCCAGCGTGCCGAAGGACGCGCCGGTGCCGCGCAGGTCGGCGACGACGTAGGCGTAGCCGCGGGCGTTCCACCCCGCCGCGTCGCCGCTCTCGCCCTGGTCGGGGACGCCCTGCTGGACGCGGGCCCGCCAGTAGCGCTGGGTGACCAGGACCGTCGGCAGGTTCGCGCCCGCGGTGGTGCCGGCGGGCAGGTGGACGTCGACGGCCAGCCGCACGCCGTCGGGCATGGGCACGTACAGCGACCGCAGGTGCGGTTCGGCCGGCGGTGCGGCGGCAGCGGCCGGGACCGTCGACAGCCCGAGCACGGTCAGTGCCGCGACCGCCGCCGCCGAGGCGCGGCGGAGCCTCCCCCCTCCACGGCTCATCGGACCGTCGCCTCCCACGGGCCCTTCTCCGGGCGGGCCTCGGAGTCCGTCCCCGGCCACGGCGGCATCGTGACGGCCGCGATGCGCAGCGGCCCTTCGGCGTCGTCGTCCGCCCGGAACTGGAACGCGGTGCCCAGCGGTATCGAGGCGGCCGTCCCGGGGGCGAGCGGGACGGTCTCCTCGCGGTCCCCCTGCCGGCGCCACAGCCGGCCGCGGCCCTCGGTGACGAACCACAGTTCCTGCACGGTGGCGTGCGACACCGCGCGCGTCACGTCCCCGGGTGCGAGCTCGAAGACCGCGAGGCTCCCCTGCCCGGCCAGGTCGAGCAGCGGGAACACCGCCGCACCGTCCGGCGCCACCACGACGGGCGCCTCGCCTACATCTGTCGTCCCGAACGGCTGCACGTTCAACGAATGCATGTGAATCGGACCCGGCCTCTCTGGCACGTCTTCCACGACGGAACACCGCTGGCTCGCCCCCCACCGCCGATGGGATCACGCGCTGCGGAACGCCCGCCAGAGGACCGGTCCCTGGCTTTACCCTGAGCCCGGCGTCCGGGTCACCCCTCGGGTCACCCGGTGCGCTCAGTCACCCGCCGTGACGGCCGTCCCGCCGAACTCGCGGACCGCGTCCGCCACGATCGCGTCCAGCCGCGCGTGGTGCGCGCCGCGCCAGTACGCCTGGCCGCAGTCCGCGCACTGCGCGAACGCGTCGTACGAGCGCTCGGTGCCGTCGTGCAGTTGCTCGCGCACCGTCGTCTTCTCCACCGTGCGCAGCGTCCCGTTGCACGTCGTGCAGCGGCTCCACGGGGCCAGCGGCGGGGCGAAGCGGGAGAGGACGTCGCGCAGCTGCTCGGCCGGGCGGTGGCTGTAGACGTAGGCGCCGGCCCAGAGTTCGCGGCGGCGCAGGAGGCCGCGGTCGCGCGAGAGCATGACGCGCCGCTCGGCAGCGGAGCGGGCGGCGAGGGCGGCGTCGCCGATGTCCGGGTTCTCGTAGGCGGCGTCGACGCCGAGCAGGCGCAGGCGGCGGGCGAGGGTGCCGAGGTGGACGTCGAGCAGGAAGCGCAGCGGGCCCGGGGCGGGCTGCGGGCGGACCACCCCGCGCACCTCGACGTGTTCGGCGTCGGCCGGGACGTGCGAGTCGGGCACCGGGCGGCCGTCGACGAGCAGGGCCCCGACCTCGGTGAGCGGCACCCCGAGGGACTCGACGACGTGGCCGAGCGTCGAGGTGCCGTCGGTGCGCAGTTCGGACCGGCCCTCGCGGCGCCGGCCGGCGACGAAGAGGTGCAGCTCAGGGGCGAAGTCGACGAAGATCTGCGGTCTGTCCGGGGTGTCCACGCGGCCAGCATGCCAGCGGGCGGCGAGCCGGGGCCACCGTTTTCCGGCCCGGTCCGGCCGTGCGGTGCCGGAGTACGATCGGACGTATCCGGAGCAACGGCGGCCTTGGGAGCACGCGATGGCCGGTGACAGGCAGCCCCACGACGGCCGGCGGGCCCACGGCGACCGGCGGGACGACGATGCGGCGGGACCCCTGGCCCGCCTGGACACCGGGGAGCCGGACGACCTCTTCGACGGCCGCGACGAGCGCGGGCCCCGCCGGAAGGGCGAGGAGCAGCCCTACGGCGGCGACGACGACCTCTACGGCGCCTCGGCGGCGGTGGCCGGCGTCGGGGCCGCGGACGTCAGCGCGTCGGACGCGGCGGTGAGCGGCGCCGAGGAGCCCGACGACGGGTGACGCCAGTCGCGCTCGGCCCACCGGACGGCCGGGCCCATCGCGTAGCCGGCCGCCAGGAACACCGCGCCGAGCACGAGCCAGCCGGGCAGTCCGCCGTCGAGCAGCAGCGTCGTGAGGACGAGCGGCCCGAGGGTGCGCGCGACGGCGACGCCCGTCCCGAAGAAGCCCTGGTACTGCCCGATCCGGTCGGCGGGCGCGAGGTCGAAGCTGATCTGCCACGACCCGGCCGACTGCCGCATCTCCCCCACCAGCAGGAAGACCGAGCCGCCCAGCAGCAGCGCCGCGAACGCCCACTCGGGCACGTCCAGCGCCGAGAGGCCGAACACCGCGCACGAGCCGAGCAGCAGCACACCGGCCGAGCGCACCGCGCGCGAACCCGACGCGGGGTCGCTGACGTCGCGCGCCACCCGCACCTGGAACGCCATCACACCCACGGTGTTGAGGACGAACAGCACCGACCCGAGCCAGCCGAGGCCCGACGCCCGCTGCGCGAGCCAGAGCGGGATCACGAGGCTCAGCAACGGCATCCGCAGCAGCAGAACGGTGTTGACGAGCGCGACGACGGCGTACCGGCGGTCCGTCAGCACCTCGAAGCGCGGCCCCGGCCTCGACTGGCCCGCCGTCGAAGGGACTTCGGGCAGCCGCAGCAGGACCAGCCCGCCGACGACGAACCCGAGCGAGGTCACGACGAACGCCCCGAGGTACGCCTCGCGGGTGCCGACGGTCAGCGCGATGCCGCCGATCGCGGCGCCGACCGCCAGTCCGCCGTTGAGCGTCGACTGCAGGTGGGCCAGCAGGCCGGTCCGCTCCGCGGGCGACACCAGCCCGCCGACGAGCGCCTGGCGCGCGGCGGTGAGCCCGGACTGGGTGGTCGCGTAGAGGCAGATGGCGGCCAGGAACAGCGGGTAGGAGCGGATCACCAGGAACAGCGCGACGACCGCCGCCGTCGCCAGCGCGAGCCCCACCGCCGTGCGGCGCGGGCCCCGCTGGTCGGCGAGCTGGCCCAGCGGCACGCCCGCGAGCGAGCCGAGCGCCCACGCGACGGCGAGGCCGACGCCGAGGCGGGCCGCGGACATCCCGACGACGTGCGTGAAGTAGAGCGCGGAGCAGGTGTAGTAGGCACCGTCCCCGACGGCGCTCGCCAACTGGGCGGCGGCGAGCGTCCGCTGGGGCCCGGCGGGCGGGACGAGACGAGTCGGCACTTCGCTCCTGACAGGTCGGTGGACGGCGCGCGGGCCGCCCGTTCGCAACGGTTCACAACGGTTCGCACGCCAGCCTAGGGAGCCGGTGGCCCATCCGGAAGAGCCAATGATCAAGCTCTTTCCTGGGCCACTTGCCCATCGGCACCCGCACCGGCACGCGACGGCTGAACCACCGTGCGACGGCGTCATCCGTTCGCCCGCAAGCGACCCGCCCGCCGGACCAAATTTGCCGGTGTTGACCCGTCAGTAACGCCCTCCTATGCTCAACGGCGTTCGCGACCCGGCACCGACCGTACCGGCGCCGTCACCGGCTCGAAGGGCTCCTCCCATCACCACCTCCACCGCCCCCTCGGGCGGCGCCCCCGGCGCGCCCGACGCGGCCGACGCACCCGACGCCGAACCCGGTCGCCGCCGCTTCCTCACCTACCTCCTCGCCGCGCCCACCCTCACCGTCGCCGCCCGGCTCGGCCTGGACGCCGCCGCCCCGGCCACCGCGCGCGCCGCCGTCAACGCCGCCGCGAATGCTCAAACCAGCTCCGCACCGCCGCAGTTGATCGGCCTGCCGGGCATCCCGGACGTCCTGGACCTCGGCGACGCCCTCATCCTGGCCGGCCTGCCGACCTCCCACCTGCTCGTCCTGGAGCTCACCGCCGCCGGGCGCGCCGTCCTGCACCTGCCCCGCCTGGAAGTCGGCCAGGGCCTCACCACCGCCGTCGCGATGCTCGTCGCCGACGAACTCGACGCCCGCCTCGCCGACGTCGACGTGCCGCTCTCCGACGGCCGCCCCGAGCTGCTGTTCAACCAGCTCACCGGCGCCTCCAACTCGGTGCGCTCGCTGTACGACCCGGTGCGCGCCGCCGCTGCCGCCGCGCGCGCCCGCCTGGTGACCGCCGCCGCGCGCCGCTGGGACCTCCCCGCCGGCACCCTGCGCACCGCCGACTCCGCCGTCCTCGCCCCGGACGGCCGCCGCGCCGGCTACGGCGAACTCGCCGCCGACGCCGCGGCGATCACCGTCCCGGCCGTGTCCTCGGCCCCCAAGACGGCGGACCGGCTGCGCCTCGTCGGCAGGCCCACCGGCCGCATCGACGCCCGCGACATCGTCACCGGCCGCGCCAAGTACACCGGGGACCTGGCCGTCCCGGGCGCCGTGCCGACCGTCGTCGCCCGCCCGACCACCGTCAACGGCACGCTCGACTCCCTGGACGCCACCGCCGCCCGCGCCATGCCCGGCGTGCTCGGCGTCGTACGGATCCCGAGCGGCGTCGCCGTCCTCGCCGAGACCTTCGACCAGGCGCTGAAGGCCCGCGACGCACTCGTCACCACCTGGCACCCGGGCCCGGCCGCCGGCCTGTCCGACGCCGACGTCCGCGACCGGCTCCGCGCCGCCAACGCGCCGTTCCTCGTCCCGCCGCTGCTCACCGCCCACGTGGACGGCGAGTTCGACTTCGCCTTCGTCAACCACGCCCCGATGGAGGTCCTGACGGCGATCGCGGACGTGCGGCCGGGCCGGGCCGAACTCTGGTTCGCCGCGCAGACCCCGATCGTCGCCCAGCAGACCATCGCCGCCGAACTCGGCCTCCCCCAGGACGCCGTGACGGTCCACGTGGTGCGCGGCGGCGGCTCGTTCGGGCGGCGGCTGTTCTTCGACGCCGCGCTGGAGGCCGCGCAGATCTCCAAGGCGGCGGGCCGCCCGGTCAAGCTCATGTGGACGCGCAACGACGACATGCGCCACGGCCGCATGCGCCCCGCGAGCCACCACCGCGTCCGGGCCACCCACGCCCTCGGCCAGGTGCTCAGCTACGAGCACCGCGCCGCCACCGTCAAGACCGACATGCGGCACGGCCTCGGCGAGGCCCTGACCGCCGCCGGGTTCAACCTCTCGCTCGCCGGGATCAGCCTCAACCAGGCCTTCTTCCTCCTCGCCGAGAAGAACCCCTACAACGTCGGACTCCCGACCCAGCTGCTCACCGAAGTACCCCTGGACGTGCACACCGGCAGCTGGCGCTCGGTCTACTCCGGCACCGTCCGGGTCGCCGACGAGATCATGATGGACGAACTCGCCCGCCGGATGGGCCAGGACGAGGTCGCCTTCCGCCGCGCCCGGCTGCGCGACGCCGCCGGCCGGACCGTCCTGGACGCCGCGGCCACGGCCGGGAACTGGGGCCGCCCGATGCCGCCCGGCCAGGCCCAGGGCGTCGGCTACCACGACGAGAACGGCGGGCGCGCCGCCTACCTCGTGGAGATCGACGCCACCGACCCGAAGAACCCGCGCGTCACCAAGGCCGTGATCGCCGCCGACGTCGGCCAGGTGGTCAACCCCCGCGGCCTGGAAGCCCAGTTGACCGGCGCGCTGATGGACGGCATCTCGGTGATCCTCCAGGCCGGCAACCACCTCGACAACGGCGCCTTCCGCGAGGGAAGTTACGGCGACTTCCACTACGCGCGGCAGCGGCACTCCCCGCCCGCCGTCGAGATCCACCTCATGCCGCCGAGCGGACCGCCCGGCGGCGCGGGCGAGTTGGGCGTCCCCGCCGCCTCCGCCGCGGTGGCCAACGCCTACGCCCGCGCGACCGGCACGAGCCCGCGCTCGTTCCCGATCAACTTCTGACCCTCCCACCCACGTTCCCGTCGAAGGACCCCGCCTCCCCATGCCCAGCCACACCTTCGTCCTCAACGGACAGCCGGTCACCGTCGACGCGCCGGACGACATGCCGCTGCTCTGGGTGCTGCGCGACAAGCTCGGCGTCACCGGCCCCAAGTACGGCTGCGGCGTGGGCGTCTGCCGCGCCTGCACCAGCCACCTGGACGGCCGGGAGTTCCAGCCCTGCACGATGGCGGTCAAGGACTGCGCGGGCCGCGCCGTCACCACGATCGAGGGCCTCGCCGACGGCGACACCCTGCACCCCGTCCAGGAGGCCTGGCTCGCCTGCGACGTCGCCCAGTGCGGCTTCTGCCAGCCCGGCCAGATCATGACCGCCGCCGCCCTGCTGCGCCGCACCCCCGCCCCGACGGACGCCGACATCGACCAGATCCAGAACATCTGCCGCTGCGGCACCTACCCCCGCATCCGCGAGGCGATCAAGCAGGCCGCGGCCGCCACCCGGCCGGCGTCGTAGGCGGAGCGGACAGCCCCGGCGGAGGCCGAATCCCGCCGGGGCCGATTCACACCCGGCTCACACGCCGAGCTCCTTCGCCGCCAGCGCCGTGCCCTGCACCCGCGCCGCGATCTTGGCGAACGCGGTCTCGCGCGAGGTGGAGGTGTCGTCGGCGAACGGCGAGAACCCGCAGTCGTCGGTGGTGCCCAGCCGGTCGACCGGGATGTGCCGGGCCGCCGCCAGCACGCGGTCGCGCACCTCCTCCGCGGTCTCCACCCGGGGGTCGATCGGGTCGGTCACCCCGATGAACACCTTGGCGTCCGAGGGGAGGTGGTCCGCGATGACGGCCAGGACGCGGTCAGGGTCGGCCTCGCTCGCCAGCTGCACGTAGAACTTGCCGGCCTTCAGCTGGAAGAGCTTCGGCAGCAGCCCGGCGTAGTCGACGTCCAGGCTGTGGGTGGAGTCGAGGTCCCCACCCGGGCAGGTGTGCACACCGATGCGCGCCCGCTCCTCCGCGGAAAAGCGGTCGAGCACCCGGTTGTTGAGGGCCACGAAGTCGTCCAGGAGGCCGCCGGACGGGTCCAGCTTGAGCGACAACCTCCCCTCGGTGAAGTCGAGTTGGACGGTATGGGCGCCCGCGTCCAGGCAGCCCCGGATGTCCGCCTCGGCCTCGTTGACCAGGTCCTCCAGGAACACCTCCCGCGCATACCCGTCGATGCCGCCGGCCGGGTAGAGGAGGCTGAGCGCGGACGGCGCGATGACGGCCTGCTTGACGGGCTTCGACGTGTGGCGCAGCGCGTCCCGCAGGTAGGTGTCGGCGCGCACCTGGTACCGGAACGGCCCGGCGGTCAGGCTCGGCAGCTGCCGGGTGTGCCCGTCGGCGAACGGGATGACGGCGCCGCCCCCGTCGAGGGTTTTCAGACCCGTCAGGGGGTACGTCGCGAAGCTCGGCTTGGCCTGCTCGCCGTCCACCAGGACGGGGCAGCCGAGTTCCTCCAGCCGGGCGAGGGTCTCGGCGGTGGCCTCGTCCTGCAGCTTCTTCAAGTCGGCGTCGGAGAGCCGCCCTTCGGCGTGCTCGGCGATGGCGGCGAGCAGCGCGGACGAGCGCGGGATGCTGCCGATGGGCTCCGTGGAAATGGTCATGACCGGACGTTAGAAAGGCTGGCCGCGCACGTGCAACGGGGCGCGCGGCGCACTCCGTTGCCTGCGCGCGCTCCGCACGCCCCCGCCCCGCCGGTTCACGCCCCCGGGACGACCGCCTTGGGGTCGCGCCCGAAGAACCCCGCCAGCCGGTCGTACGGCGGCGCGTCCTCCGGCACGGCGACCTCGGGGCCGAACGCGAAGGAGGCCTCGTCCGCGCCCCGGTACCCCGGCTTGAGCGCTCCGCGCGCCCACGCGAGCGCGGCGAGTGCCACCTCGTGGTCCAGCCCGTCCGTGGACTGCCCGGTGGATTTGGCCAAATCCCAGGCATGGACGGCCAGTTCCGCGACCTCCTGGTCCACCGGGAAGCGGGCCGGGAACGACCCCACCCCGGGCACCTCCAGCGTGCCGGTGAGCTCCCCGGCCTCCCGCCAGGCGTCGACCAGCTCCTCGGCGCCGGCCTCGAAGGCGTGCAGCCAGTCCGCCTCCACCCGCTCGAAGGACTGCGACCAGTCCGGCCGGCCGCCGCGCGCCTGGACGGTGAACTGCCGCAGGTCGAACAGGAGATGGCTGATCAGCGTGCCGACGTCCCACGAGCGACAGGGCGTCGGGTGGCCGGCCAGCTCGACGCCGGTGCCGTCGATCAGGCCGGCGGTCTGGGCGAGCGCCCGGGCGAGCAGGTCGATCGGGTCGTCGGTCGCGGTCATGGCACGGCCCTCCTGGGACGGCAGGTGATCGGTCCCCGTGATGCTAACCGCGACCACGAACCATCGCCCGGCCCCCGCCGCCCGCGCCCCCCAAGAACAAGCCCCCCCGCCCAGAGGCGCCCGCGCCCGCCGGGGGGGGGGCGCGCCCGGCGCGCGGAGGCGGGGGCGGGGGGGCCCC
>NZ_JBHWGV010000048.1:0-47330 GCF_042732955.1 Kitasatospora sp. NPDC059747
TGTTTTTTGTTCTCGTGGTATCGTTTTGTTTTATAATAGACCGTGGACGTGGAGGAGCCGAACCGGGGGCCTGCCGTGCCCGGAGCCGGTTGGGATCCTCACCGGGCACGGCAGGCCCCGGGCACGGCGGTCGTCCGCTCAGTCCGGGAGTTCGCCCGGGAGCTAGCCGTAGCCGGACTCGCCCGGCACCGCCCGGGCGAGCGCCCGGAGCAGCGGGGCGGGCGGGGCGGCGAAGACGCCGGGGTAGTCGCGCTCGCCCAGCTCCGGGCGGACCGGCCAGGCCAGCCGTTCCGTCTCCAGGTCGTACCGGGCGTCCACGCCCTCGCGGTTGCCCCGGGCGTCCAGGCGCGACCAGCGGCCGTCCAGGTGCACGGCGTTGAGGCCGTGCAGCACGAAGCCGCCCTCGCCGTCCTCCAGGCGCTGGTAGCACAGGCCGGCCGGCACACCCTGGGCCCGCAGGAGTGCGGCCAGCAGGTGGGACTTGCCGTGGCAGATCGCGTTGCGCGCGGCCAGCACCTCGGAGGCGCGGAACGCCCCGCTGCACGCGCCCGCGTCGGCGGAGTGCCACACCCGGTCGCGCACGTGGTGGAAGGCCGCCTCGGGTGTGGCCAGCTCGGCGGCCAGGCGCCGCAGTTCGGGGTGCTGGTGGTCGATCACCTCGTCCGCCGCGAGGTAGGCGGCGAGGTCGTCGGTCTCCGATTGAAGGATCATGGTGTCCACGGTGTCGCGCGCACCGCCGGCCGCGGGCGCAATTCCACTCCCTGGACAGTGGGCTTCCCGGGGCCCGCACACCCGGGGTGTCCTACGCGTCTGGTTGGCTGCTCGCCGGCGGGGCGGTCGGCGCCCCGGGGCGGGAAGGAACACCACGCATGGCGGCGTCGGAGGAGAAGGAGGAGCTCGGCGACCGCGCCCTGCGGCTCGGGTTCGAGCACGGCATGGTCGTCCGGGAGGAAGGCTACGGCGACGACATCGACCTGGACCTGCACGACAGCGTCGACTCGGTCGCCGGGCAGGGCCTCCTCGACCTGGACCTGGACGGCGTGATGGACGCCGTGCTCCTGTGGTTCCGCGCCGAGGACGGCGAGCTCACCGACCTGCTCGCCTACGCGCTCGACGAGGTGGGAGGGGTCGAGGAGCGCGGCCTGATCTGGCTGCTGATCCCGGAGTCCGGCCGGGAGGGCCACGTCGGGCCGGACGTCGTCCGGGACGCCGCCCGGGCCGCGGGCCTTCCCGCCGCGAGGCCCGCCGACGTCGCCGAGGGCTGGGACGGCTTCCGCTTCACCCTCGGCGGGCGCTGACCGCGCCCGGCGCGGGCCGAGCGGCTCCACGGCCTCGACGGGCGGGTGTTCACCCGGGGCTGACGGGGTGCGCCGCAGCGCCGACGGGGTGCGCGGGTGCGGGACCAGGCCGGCGGGTCGCGGCCTGGCTCGCGCTCGGTGTACGTCAGGAGGGGCTGGTGGCCAGCAGGGCGGTGGTGGTCACCTTGTTGTCGCACTCGGCGAACAGGCCGTCGTCCAGGGCCACTTGGTGTGCTCCCGCGCCGCCCGGCAGGCCCAGCACGAGGGTGGGGTAGGCGACCGGTGTGGCGCCCGAGACGCAGTAGCCGTCGGCCTCGCCCTGGACCTGGACGAAGGTGAGCTTCACCCAGGCCTTGCCGCCCGGGGCCAGCTTGACGGGCGCGGCGGAGCCGGTGTGGGTCACGGCGAGCGGGGCGTTGTGGTCCGGCGAGCCGTTGGCCGCGCCGGCCACCGTCGGGAAGCCCTCCAGCGTGCACGGGTGCGCGGAGCCGTTGGTGAAGGCGACGATCGCCGCTCCGATGCCCGTGCCGTTGGGACGCTGCTTCGCCTGGTGGGCGTCCACCTTGAGGTCGCCTGGCGTGCAGGTCGGCGCCGCCGCGCCGGACGGCGTGGACGACGCGGCGGCCGTGACGGGGGCGGCGGAGGGCGTGGCGCCCTTGACCGGGGCCGCGGGCGTGGTGCTCGGCGCGGTCGGGGCGGTCGCCGCCGACGACGGGGCCGCGGTGGTGGCGGGCTGGTCGTCCCCCGGTCCACAGGCCGTGATCACCAGGGCTGCCGCGGCGGCCGAGACCACGGCAACCGCGGGTCTGAGGGCCTTCTTCGCGTACTGCGTGTTCTGCTGCATGTCTCCCCCGAAGGATCGAGTGGTACCGGTCCAGTACCGGCACCTGCCCCGTACACACCGCCGTTGCGCCGTCGGTTCCTCAGGCGGGCGGCTGTGACAGGACGGTGACGAGACCTTTTTCCGCCCTTGGCCGACCGGCAGCAACGGTACTCGGGGCGGGACGCGAAAGAGGCCCGGCACCCTGATGGGTGCCGGACCTCGTCCGGTGATGGAGCGCCAGGCCCGGGTCGCACGGACTCTTCCTACTGAAAGTAGGACGTGCTCTGGTAGCACCGCTGACGCCTGTTCGGGAGATCGTTTCCTCCCGACGGGAAGAACAGTAGCAGGTCAGCGGCCGTGCGGGTGACGGGGTGGTCAGGCTTGGGCGGGGACTCGGCGCAGGTTGCGGATGGGGCGGGTGAGGAGGAGGGCGGCGGCGGTGCAGAGGGCCACCACGACGCCGACCTGGAGGACCCGGTCGGTGCCGAAGGCGCCGACGGCGGGGCCGGCGAGGGCGCTGCCGATGGGGTACATGCCGACGGAGCCGGCGACTTCGTAGGCGTGGACGCGGTTGAGGACCTCGCCGGGGACCTGGGTCTGGACGCTGGTGGCCCACATGACGCCCCACACGCCGATGCCGACGCCGACCGCGAACTGGGCGGCGGCGAGCAGCCAGACGGGCCAGTCCAGGACGATGCCGAGCGGGTAGAGCGGGTAGGCGAGCATCGCCACCGCACCGGCGGCCAGGGGGCGTTCGGGCTTGTAGCGGATCGCGAGCAGGCCGCCCGCCACGGTGCCCGCACCGAGGGCGCAGTTGATCAGGCCGAAGGCGGTGGCGCCGTGCTCGGGGACGATGACGCCGGCGGCGACCGACAGCTGCGGACCCCAGGAGAGCACCGCGAAGACCATCCAGATGACGATGACGCCCCACAGCCAGCTGCGGGAGCGGAACTCCCGCCAGCCGACGGCCAGGTTGTGCCACAGGCTCTCGCCGGCCGGCGGGGCGGGCACCACGCCGAGGCGCAGGGTGAGCAGACAGACCGCGCTGGTCCCGTAGGCGAGGGCGGAGATCACCATCACCCAGCCGGTGGCGCCGAGGCCGACCATGGCGCCGGCCAGGGCCGGGCCGCCGAGGCCGGTGAGGGCCTCGGAGGTGCGCAGGACGCCGTTGGCGCCCTGGACGTCGCGGGAGACGAGGGGGACGGTCGAGGAAGCGCCGGGCTGGAACATGGCGTTGGCGGTGCCGGCCACCACGAGCAGGGTGTACAGCTGCCACAGGTGGTCGATGCCGTGGATGAACAGGAAGGCGAGCAGCACGTGGGCGACGAGGTTCGTCAGGTCGGCGGCGATCATCATGCGGCGGGCGGTGAAGCGGTCGGCGAGGACACCGCCGAACAGCACCAGGCCGGCGAACGGGCCCACCAGGAAGGCCATCGAGTAGCCGGCGGCGTTCAGGCCGTAGCCGCCGCTGAGCAGGCCGGCCGAGACGGCGACCGGGAGCATGGCCCAGCTGAGCAGGCCCGCGCTGCGGGCGGTGAAGTAGTAGCGGAAGTTACGGGACCAGATCGCCGGTTCGGTGCTCGCCGGCGCCTCGGCGGGCCGGTCCTCCACCCGCGCGGACGCGGCCGCGGGGGCGTGCTCGGTCAAGCGTTCTTCCATGACTGTTCAGTCCTCCGCTGGTGGATCGTGGTGTTCAGGGTCGGGTGACGGGCGGCGGGTCGAGCTCCCCGACGGTGACCGGTTCCAGGCCGCGGTCGAGCAGGCCCTCGACGATCGACGGGAGGGCCTGGACGGTCTGGCCGCGGTCGCCGGCGCCCTCGTGCATCAGCACCACCGATCCGGGGCCGGCGGACTCCAGGACGGTCGCCGCGATGCGCTCCGGCCCCGGCCGCGTCCAGTCGCGGGAGTCCACGTCGAACATGGTCAGGGTGGCCGGGTGGTCCTCCAGGACGGCCGGCACCTCGGGGCTCAGCGCGCCGTACGGCGGGCGGAACCGGGTCGGGGCCGTGCCGGTGGCCCGGGCCACCGCCTCCGCCGTGCGGTCGAGCTGCTCGCGCAACTGATCGGCCGTCAGATCGGCCAGGAAGGGGTGGGACCAGGAGTGGTTGCCCACCTCGTGGCCGGCGTCGGCGATCCGGCGCACCTCGTCGGGCAGCGCCGCGGCGTGGTGGCCGACGCAGAAGAACGTCGCCCGCACCCCGTAGCGGTCCAGGATCTCCAGCACCCGCCGGGTGTGCACCGGATCGGGGCCGTCGTCGAAGGTGAGCGCGACCCGCGGGGCGTCCCGCGGACCGTGCTCGAACCAGCGGCCGGCGGCCACCAGGGCGGCCCGGGTCGGCTCGCTGCGCCGGACGACCTCGTGGAACTCGTCGGCCCGGCCGGTCAGGCTGCCGCCCTCGGCGGTCACCCGTGCCAGCGTGCCGGGCGCGGTCCTGGCCTGCTCCGCCAGGCGTGCGGCCGGGACGGAGCCGAACCGCGGCCGGGGCGGCAGTACCCAGGGGTCCGCGCGGTACACCTCCAGGCCGGCCGCCGTCATCGGGCCGTCGAGCAGTCCGTTGGTGCTGTCGAGCACCACGGCCACCGGTTCGTCGTCCGAGCTCAAATCCCGTATCAGGGAGATGAGTTCGGTGACGGCCGCAGCTCCCCAGCGGCTCGGCTCGGCCGCCCTGCGGCCGGCGCCGTCGACGACCTCGACCTCGTAGCCCGCGCCCGTCCAGGCGATTCCCGCGTAGCGCGCGCTCACTCGTCCCCCAGCGCGAGCGCCTCGGCGACGATCAACTGCTCGACGCCCCGCAGGAACTGCTCCATCGCGGCGCGGCCGAGCACCGCCGGGTCGGCCGTCATCGCGAGGTCCAGGGCGCCCGGGGCGGTCAGCACGTCCACCGCCATCGAGACGTTCACCCGGGCCGGGAAGTCCGTCGGCCAGCTCAGCTCGGTGCGGCCGGCCAGCTCGCCCAGTGCGTCCTCCGGCCGCTCGACGGTGTCGAACGGCCCGCTGCCCGGGTCCCGGGTGTCGTTCCACCAGTACGAGTGGTCGGCCGCCTCCCCCCGTTCGACCAGCCGTGCCACCTCCCGCTCCAGCGCCCACTTGTCGTACGCGGCGTGCCGGAACGCGCCGAACGAGACGGACCGCGTCCGCCGTACCGCGTCCACGAAGTCCCGGCCCGCGTCCGGGAGCCGGAACAGCGCCTCCTGCGCCACCGTGCTGACCGCCGCGGTGGCGGCCGGCTGGAAGCGGTTGCCCACGACCACCTGGAACAACACGTCGTCGCTGCCGGACATCCGGGCCAGTTGGTGCGAGGCCGCGCCCAGCAGCACCGCGGCGTCGCTCACCTCCAGGTGCTCGGCCACCCGCTCGACGGCGACGGCCAGCGCGGGCGAGCGCAGCAGCGCGTTGGGGAACAGCCGGTCCGGATCGGCGGCGAGCTCCGGCGCGGCGGGCTCCCGGAAGATCCACCGGGGGCCGGCGGCCAGTTGCTCGCACCAGTAGCGGCGGGCGGCCTCGTCCCGGCGGCGGCCGAGCGGCGAGGCCTGGACCGCCGCGGCGTCCAGCGGCTGGAGGGCGGGGCGGGACCGGCGCAGCGACTCGGCCGACTCGCCCGCCTCGATCGACCGGAGGTCGCGCAGCAGCCGGACGAGGCCCCAGTAGTCCATGCCGGCGTGCGAACCGGTCAGGACCAGCCGGTGGACCAGCCCCTCGCACTCGACGAGGCCGACCCTCAGCGGCCATTCCCGGGTGTGGTCGAAGGGGCGTCCGGCCAGCTCCTTGAGCAGCGCGGCACCGGCCTCCGGCGCCTCGGCCGCGGCGCACCGCCGGACCTCGACGGGGAGTTCGCCGCTGCCGTCCACGACCTGCTCCAGCCCGTCCTCACCGGCCGGCAGCAGCCTGGTGTGCAGGCTGTCGTGGAGGTGGAGCAGCTCCGTCAGGTCCGCGAGGACGCGGGCGGCGGGGCGGGGCGGGGTGACGGGGAGCTCGGTGGGCAGGTTGTACCGGGGGGCGTCGTCGCCGAGCCGGGTGACGACCCCCCAGATCGCCCGCTGCCCCCAGGTGGCCGGGCCCGTCCCGGCTCGTGCGGAATCCAGCCTGATGCTCTGCTCGTTGACCGTGGTCATCCTGTTCCTGCCGTCCCTTCGGTTGCCTCGTCCGTTGTCTGCCGGAGCCGGGCCCTCCACGGGTGGCGGCGCCGGGCGGGTGCGGGTGGACCCGGGTCACTCCTCGCCGTCGGCGAACACGGCCAGGTGGGTGCGGCCGGTGCGGGGGTCGGTGTCGCAGAGGACGACGCGGCGGTGGGCGTGCTGCCAGTCCTGCCAGTGGCGCGCGAGTTCGAGCCAGACGCCGGTGCAGTAGCTGCCGGGTTCGGCGCGGTGGACGGCGGGGTGGTCGGGGATGTCGTCGGTGACGTGGGGGCCGAGGACGAGGAGGGTGCCGTCCGCGTCCGGACCGTCGAGTCGGGCGGCCAGGGCCGGGCCGGCGTGGTCGGCGGAGTGGGCGCCGGCGAACCGCGGGCCGGGGCCGGCGTCCGCGCGGAGGACCAGGAGCGCGGCGGAGTCGACCAGCGGCGTCAGGGGGTACGGCGTGGGCAGGGTGGTCTGTTCGAGGACGGCGACGGCGACCTCGGCGGCCCGGCCGGCCTCCTGGTAGGCGGCGGCGATGCGCAGGGCCGTGAAGGGCGCGGCGAGGCCCTGTTCGGTGAGGGCGAAGTTGGTGGCCCGGCCGCCGAGCCGGGCGGTGAGGTAGGGGGCGGTGGCGGTGAAGGGGGCGAGGTCGGGCAGGGCGTGGGCGACGATCGCGAGGTCGGGCCGGGCGGCCGCGACGGCCTCGTCGGCGGCCAGGAGGAGGTCGACGAGGTCCCGGTGGTGGAGGTGGGCGCCGCCGCGGTAGAGGTCCTGGTCGGGTTTCTGCCCGAACGGGGCGAGGAGGTCGGTGAAGTAGGCGAGCAGGGCGGGGTCGTCCTCGCCCGGGCCGGGGCCGGCCGGGGCGCGTACGGCGGTGGCTGCGCGCAGGGCGAGCGCGGTCATGAGGTCCCCTCTTCCCGCCGCAGCGCGGCCTCCACGTAGTCGGCGAACGAGCGCATGGTGCGCAGGTGGTCGATGTCGAGGTCGTCCGGGTCCACCGCGATCCCGGTGGCCTCCTCGACGGTCATCAGCAGCCCGAGGACGGACGAGGAGTCGAGCCGCAGGTCGTCGAAGAGCGCGGTGTCCTCGGTCAGCCCGGTGATCGGTCGCTCCAGGACCTCGCTCAGCGCCTTCTCGATGGTGATCAGCACGTCCTGACGGTTCACCGGCTGCCTCCCGGGGTGCGGTGGGTGATGACCATGGCGCCGAAGGTGGCGCCGAGGCCGACGGACACCAGGAGGTAGTGCGCGCCGTCGGTGAGCCGGCCGGTGTCGCGCAGGGTGGTGTAGTTGAGGAAGACGTCGGCGGCGAAGGTGTGGCTGTAGACGGGGACGTTGTCGAGGAAGACCTTGTCCTGGTCGATGCCGAGTTCCTTGACGGTCTGGCGCCAGGCGAGCTTGTTGACGTTGTGGGGGATGACGAGGTCGACGTCGTCGAAGGTCAACCCGGCTTCCGCCAGCGCCTGGTGGATGACCTCGGCGATCCTGGCGGCGTACTGCTCGCCGTACTCGGTGCTCTGCTCGGGGGTGAGCTCCAGCCAGCGGGCGTACTCGCCGAGGGTGCGGGTGGTGAAGGAGCGGACGATGTCGCCGTCGCCGTCCAGGGTGAGCAGGCAGGAGGCCGCGGCGTCGGCCATGATCGCCGTGTTGGGGACCAGTTGCACGATGGGGGAGTAGGCCTGCTCACCGGTGACCATGAGGGCGTGGGCGCCTTCGCGGCCTTCGGCGCGCAGCAGGTTGCCGAGGATCTCGATCGCGCCGAGGCTGCTGACGCAGGCCTGGTGGCTCAGTCCGAAGGCCTCGGCGCCGGTGAGTCCGAGGTCGTCGCGCACGACCTGGGCCATGTCGGTGTCGGCCGGGGCGACGGCCTGGGTGACGTGGGCGTAGGCGAGGTAGTCGACGTGTCCGTCGTCGGGCAGGGCGGCCAGCGCCGCGCGCGCCGCCGGCCGCAACAGGTCCAGCAGCGGCAGCTGCGGGTCGTACCGCAGCCGGTCGAGACCGTAGAACTTGCGGAACACCCCCAGATCACCACGGCGCAGACCGAGGTGCTCCCCGAGCTCCTCGATCCGCACGCTGCGCTCGGGCGCGTACGACTCGATCCGTTCCAGCGTGATCCGGCGCTCCGCCGTCCGCTCGCTCATCACGCGGCCGCGATCTCGGCGCGGACGAGCCACAGCCGGTTGGCGCCGCGGCGGTCGCGCGGCTGGACGTCGTAGGGCCAGCGGCCCTCGCCGGCGCCGGGCTGGCCGGGCTCGCTGACGTCGACGGCCTTCCAGCCGTTGGCGGTCAGGAACTCCTCGGGCTCGTCGGTCCCGAAGACCCACGGGGTGCCGTCGGCGGCCAGGGCGTCGAGGAAGGTCTTGGCGAACGGGCTGCGCAGCTGGGCCCGGCCGAGCATGTCGAACGCGAGGCGGCTGCCGGGGGCGGAGGCCGAGGCGAGCAGGGTGAGCAGGCCGGAGACCTGGTCCTCGGTGAGGAAGAAGGTCAGCCCCTCGGCGATCCACAGGGTGGGGCGGGTGCGGTCGAAGCCGGCGGCTTCGAGGGTGGGCAGCCAGTCCTGGGTGAGGTCGGCGGAGACCTCGCGGCGGTCGGTGCGGGGTTCGGCGCCGAGGGCGTCGAGGCGGCGGCGCTTCTCCGTGATGAGGGGGCCGTGGTCGACCTCGTAGAGCTCGGTGCCGTCGGGCCAGTTGAGGCGGAAGGCGCGGGTGTCCATGCCGGCGGCGATGAGGACGACCTGCCGGATGCCGCCCTCGGCGAGGATGTCGCGGATGGCGTCGTCCAGGTAGCGGGTCCTGATCGAGATGAACGGCAGGACACCGCCTCCGACATAACGCTCGATCAGTTCGAAGCCCTTGGGGGCGGCGAGGTCGCGGGCGAGGGGGTCGGTGAAGAGGGCGTCCTCGCGTTCGGACTCCTGGGCGCGGGCGGCGGCCATCCACTGGGCGGTGTAGGAAACGGCGTGCATGGGTGGTCCCTCCTCGGGCTCAGGCGAAGAACGCCTTCTGGATGGTGGCGAGGGACTGGAAGTCCTCGATGTCGATGGTGTCGAAGTCGATCTCGATGCCGGCCGCGTCCTCGATGGTGTAGACGAGCTCGACGAAGGCGAGCGAGTCGACCAGGCGGCTCTCGATGATGTTGACGTCGGGCGCGAGTTCGGTGCGGCCGGGGTGGCGGCCGAGGATCCAGTCGCGGACCTTGTCGATGCCGGTGGCGGTGCCGGTGCCGGTGGCGCTCATGGCGGTTCCCTTCGAAGGGCGCGGACGGTGGTGGGCCCGCTCAGGGAGCGGTGGTGGCCGCGACGGCGATGGCGAAGCCGCCGTCGTGGCTGATGCTGATGTCGATCGGGCCGAGCCCGGCGTCGGCGGCGAGTTCGGCGGCCGAGCCGGCCAGCCGGACCTCGGGGCGGCCGCCGGGGCCGCGCAGGATCTCGATGCCCTGCCAGGGCACGGGCCGGCCGACGGTGCCGAACAGCTTGAAGACGGCCTCCTTGGCGGCCAGCCGTCCGGCGATCCCGGACGGGTCGGGCGCGCCGTCCGGGGTCCGGGAGGCGGTCAGCTCGTCGGTGGAGAGGAACCGCCTGAGCACCGGCAGGAGTTCGTGGATCCGGGTGAGCGGCACGAGGTCGACGCCGATGCGGGGCCGGTTCACGACGGATCGGCGGCGCCGGCGGTGGCCCTGGCGGCGTCGCGGACGGGTCCGGGGGTGGCGAGGGCGGGTTGCCCGTCGTGGCCGGTGAGGCGGTCCGTGATTTCCTGGAGCCGGCCGTTCCGGTCGATCACATCGCTGACCATGGGCGATGTCTCCGTTCGCCTCGGTGTTCTTGGACGATTCGAGGCTAGGGATTGGTGCAGACCTTTCTCAACGCCCGGAACCGGCTGCCGAATTAGGTCAGCGGACAGCCGGGTGCGTCACCGGAACACCGGGCACCCGGGGCCGCTCCCCTGGGGACGCCCCCGGGGCCGCTCCCTGGGGCCGCTCCCGTCCTACTGCGGCTTTCCCGCGGCGAGCTCGGCGCGCAGGGCGGCGTTCTCCTGCTCCAGCTGCGCGAGGCGCTCGTGGACCGGCGCCAGGGCGTCGGAGACCTCGCGCTGACTGAACCGGGGCGTGATGTGGTTGGGGCAGTTCCAGGCGAACGCCTCGACCCGGATGGTGACGACGTGTTCGACCGCGCCCTCGGTGCGCGGCTCGCTCAGGCGCTCGACGAGCCCGGGGTCGTCGCCGATCGGCACGGCGGCGGCGCGGCCGAACAGCTTGAGGCGTGCCCGGCGCGCGTGGTCGATGAAGAAGAGCGCGACCCGGTCGTCGCCCCGCAGGTTGCCGGTGGTGATGTACTGCCGGTTGCCCCGGACGCTGAGGTAGCCGAGCGTGTGCTCGTCCAGCACGTGCACGAACCCGGTCGGGCCGCCCCGGAACTGGATGTACGGCCAGCCGGTCTGGCCCACGCTGGCGAACAGGAAGCCGTCGAGGCTGCGGATGAACGAGGCCTCGGAGCCGGTGAGCGGCTCGGCCTCCTCGGCCGGGCGCCGCAGCCGGCGGTCGGCGGCGGTGGCGCTGCCCATCTCCTCCTGGACCTGGCGCACCGCCTCGGTGTACGCGAGCTGGTCGAACCGGCTCATGCGACGCTCCTCTGGTGGGTCGGCACGGGGAACGGCCTTGCGGTTCGACCACCGTACGGACCTCGCCTGGGCACACTCCTCCAGCCCGGCCAGACGAGCGGGAGCCCCCCCGGCGTCCGGCCGCCGCCGACCGCACCGCTGCCCACCTGCGCTTGCGCCGGGCACCGCCCACGGGACCGTCGCGACCGGCAGAACCGGTAACACTGCCGGAGCAGTTGTCCGGAGCGCACGGCGTACCGGCAGGAGCGGCGTCCGTCGGGCGGGGCGGCGGCGCGTGCCCGCGCCGCAACGCGGAAAGCCGCAGGCCGGGTGGCCTGCGGCTGCCGGGTGCCGGGGCGGTTCAGCGGGCGGCGGCCAGGGCCTCCAGGGTGGGGACCATGGCGGCGGGGGTGGGGAGGGCGTCGTTCTCGGCGCGGACGCGGGCGGCGGCGGCGCGGAGGTCGGTGTCGGTCAGGAGGCGGTTCAGGACGTCGGTGTCGACGGTCTCCGAGGTGGAGCGCAGGGCGATACCGGCGGCGACGAGCGCGTCGGCGACCATGAAGTTGTCGGCGCCCTGGGGGAGCAGGAGCTGCGGGACACCTGCCGAGAGGGTGGTGCCCGTGGTGCCCGCGCCGCCGTGCTGGATCACGCCGTCGCAGTGACGGACCAGGTCGGCGAGCGGCACCCAGGGCAGGGCGCGGACGTTGCCGGGCAGGGTGCCGAGCGGGGCGATGTCGGCGCCGTCGACGGCGAGCAGGAAGTCGGCGTCGACCGCGGAGGCCGCCTCGATCAGGCGGGAGACGGCGCTGACGCCGTCCATCTGGGTGACCACGGTGCCCAGGGTGATCAGGACCCGCGGACGCTCGGCCGGGGCCAGGAACTCGCCCGGGACGAGGCCGCCGCCGTTGTACGGCACGTAGCGCATCCGCAGGCCGTCCGGGTCGCCGCCGAGCGGGCCGATGCTGAGCGAGGTGGGCGTGGCGGGACCGGCCACGCCGTGCTTCTCGTAGAGGTCGGTGAAGTGGCCGGCGAGGCGCTCGACCATGTCGCGGCCGGTCGGGATGCCGTAGTTGTGCAGGACCGACGGGATCCCGAGCTTGGCCGCCACCAGCGGGGCCGCGGGCTGGAACGCGGCGTGCACGAGCAGGTCGGCGCCCCAGTCGGAGGCGACGTCGAGGAGGCCGTCGACGGTGGGACGGGCGACGTAGGCGAAGGCGCGGGCGGCCATGTCCAGGATCCCGTCCTGGTCGAGGCCGTGGCCGCTGTAGCTGAGCTGGCCGTCGTTGGCCTCGGAGAACAGGTCGCGCATGTCGCGGCCGTCGCCGATCTCGGCGAGCGGGAAGCCGGCGCTGCGGATCTGGTCCAGCGGCCGGGAGACGGCGAACAGGATGTCGTGCCCGGCGGCGCGCAGGGCCTGGGCGGTGGGCACCATCGGGAAGAGGTGGCCGGCCGCGGCCGGGCCGGTGAGGAGTATGCGCATCATCGTCTCCTTGCATGACGTGTCGCGCTCTCGTGCGGAGCGGCGACGGACAAGCCCATCTCCTCTCGCGAGCTGATGTCGAGTCAATTCGGATTTCGGTGCCGTGTGCGGGAATCGGACGTTCTGCCGTGGCTCTTGCCAGGCGGGCCGCGGTGTGCTCTCTCCGGCGCGGGGCGGGTCGGTCGCCGGTCGGGCCCGCTCGGTCCGGGTCGGTCGCCGGTCGGGCGTGCCGGTTCCGCGGGGGCAGCCGGTCGGGATTCCCGCTCAGCCGTCGAGGAAGTCGCGGACGGTCCTGGTGTACGCCTCGGTCTCCTCGGCCAGGACGATGTGCCCGGTGTCGAACTCGGCGTACGCGCTGCCGGGGAGGGCGGCGTGCAGCCGGCGGGTGTTCTCCACCGGCACGGTGGCGTCCTGGGTGCAGCCGATGACCAGGGCCGGTGCCTGGACCCGGGGGAGCAGCGGGCCGAGGTCCAGCGCGAGGTCGAGGGCGATGTGCCGCAACGTGCCCGAAGTCGGCTGCATGTAGGCGGTGTTGGCCTCGACGGCAGCTCGGCCGATCCGGTTGAGGAAGCCCCGGCTGAAGGCGGTGAGGGTGGCGTGGCGGCCGAAGGCGACGGGGTCGCCGGCGAGCGACAGCCAGGTGGCGAAGGACAGGCGCAGGTACTCGTCCTGCTCGCTGCTGATCCACCCGGCGGTGGCGACCAGCCGGCGGACCTGATCCGGGCGCAGTGCGGCGGCCGCGGTGGCGACGACGGCGCCGAGCGAGAAGCCGCCGACGTCGGCGGTGCCGGAACCGATCGCGTACGCGCGCCGTCGAAGGAGAGACGGAATCCCTGCCCGGGTTGAACACCGGGAGGAGTACGGAGAACCCAGTGCTGCCAGGTCGTGCCGACCTGAACCTCGGATGCCCGGTGGGCCGCCCCTGCTTCGGGCCGGAGGAGCCGGCCGCCTGGCCGCTGGGGGAGGCGACGGTCGATCAACTCGTCGCCGCCGCGAGATGCGAGACGCTGCTCCAGGACACGCTCGACGCGATCCGGCCGATGCCCGTCTGGCAGAGCGCGCCGCCCCGGTCCGGCGTCCGGCTGCCGCCGCCCCGGTCCGGCGACGGTCCGCACTGGTACGTCACGCGCGGACGGGACGTCCTCACCATCGTGTCGGAGGCGCGGCGCGCGGTGCTGGCCGGCGTGGTCGAGGGCCACTGGCGGCGGCGCGGCTGGACGATCACCGCGCTCGGTGTCGGCCGGGAGCTGCCGCGGGTGGCCGCGACGACCCGGGACGGCTATCAACTGGTGCTGGAGTTCGGCGACTTGGGTGAGGCAGGGCTGATCGCGAGCTCACCGGGGGCGGACCGTCCGGAGCACCCGTCGCGCACGCAGGCCGCGGGTGGGTGCGGCCGCGCGCCGCTGCCGTACGTCTGCTGTTCCCACTGGAGCGCGATGGCGTGACGCGGGGTCCCGCGTCGGGCGGGGCCTCGGTGGGCAGATCGGTGCGCAGATCAGTGGGCAGAGGAGGCGCGGAGCGAGCCCCCCCGGACACGCTCCGCGCCACCCTCGTCGCGCGGCTTCGGCACTGCCGCTCCCCCCGACCCCCCGGCCGCTCGCCGGCCCCCCTGGCGGTGCCCTCCGGCGAGGGCGGTCCGCACGGACCCCGGCGAGCCCCTTCCCCCAGGGACGTCGTTGGACCCAAGCTAACAAACCGCGTGGTTGGTTTGTCAATAGCGGGATCCACGAAACATCCACAATCGTGACAGGGTCGTGGACGCCGCGCCACCAGGTATTTGTGGGCGCATCAGGGCGCGCGACGGTCCGTCGGGGGCGCGTGCGGGGTGCGGGGGAGAGCGTGCGCCGGTCTGGAATCCGACATTCCGAGCACTTCGACAGTACGGAGCGGCACCGGACGAGCGCTCAGCGCAGCAGCCTGCGCTCCTTGGCGACGGCCACCGCGCCGGACCGGGTGTCGACGCCGAGCTTGTCGTAGATGCGGCCCAGGTGGGTCTTCACGGTGGCCTCGCTGATGAACAGCGCGCGGGCGATCTCCCGGTTGCCGAGCCCCTGCGCCAGTTGCTCCAGGATGTCCTGCTCGCGCTCGGTCAGCTGCGGCGCGGGCGCCCGCATCTGCGCCATCACCCGGGTCGCCACCGGCGGCGACAGCACCGTCCTCCCCCGCGCGGCGGCGTGGACGGCGGCGAACAGCTCCTCCGGCCGTTCGGCCTTCAGCAGGTAGCCGGTGGCCCCGGCGGCGATCGCGCGGCTGATGTCGGCGTCCGTGTCGTACGTGGTCAGCACCAGCACGTGCGGACCGCCGGGCGCGGCGGTGATCCGGCGGGTGGCCTCCACGCCGTCGATGCCGTCCCCGAGCTGGAGGTCCATCAGCACGACCTGCGGCGCCAGCCGGTCGGCCAGCGCGACCGCCTCCTCCCCGGTGCTCGCCTCGCCGACCACCTCGAAGTCGCCCGCGCTCGCGAGCAGCGCGAGCAGGCCGGCCCGGACCACCGCGTGGTCGTCGCAGACCAGCAGCCGGACGGGAGTCGTGGTCATGGCTGCTGCTCCAGGGGGATCGAGGCGGAGACGACGGTGCCCTCGCCGGGGGCGCTCTCGACCGTCAGCGTGCCACCGAGCTGCCGCAGCCGCGCGCGCATCGCCGGCAGCCCGTACCCGCGGCCGGCCCCGCCCGCCGGTCCTTCGCCGGCGCCGTCGGGGCCCCGGCCGCGGTCGAGGCCCCGGCCGTCGTCGGCGACGTCCAGCACGGCCTGGTCGCCGAGGAAGGACAGCGTGATCGCCGCCGTCGAAGCCCCGGCGTGCTCCCGGACGTTGGCCAGCGCGCCCTGGGCGATCCGCAGCAGCGCGGACTGGGCGGCGGCCGGCAGCGGGACGGGCGCGCCGTCCAGGTGGAAGCGGACCGGCAGGCCGCTCTCGGCGGACTCGCGCGCGGCCAGCGCGCGCAGCGCCTCGTCCAGCGGGCGGCCGTCGGCGAGTTCGGCGGGTGCGAGGTCGTGGACGAAGCGGCGGGCCTCGGCGAGGTTCCGGGCGGCGACGTCGGCGGCGGTGCGCACGTGGGCGCGGGCGGTCGCCGGGTCGGCGTCCCAGGTGCGGTCGGCGGCCTGGAGCAGCATCTGCTGGCTGGACAGGCCCTGGGCGAGGGTGTCGTGGATCTCCATCGCCAGCCGCTCGCGCTCCGCCAGCGTGCCCTCCCGCCGTTCGGTGGCGGCGAGTTCGCGTCGGGTGCGGACCAGGTCGGCGATCAACGCGTGCTGCCGGGCGGCCTGCCGCGCCATGAAGAGGAAGACGCCGGTGGCGAGCGCCGCCACGGCGGGCGGCAACAGGACGAGCGTCGCGTCGGCGCCGCCGGGCAGCCGGATCTCGGCGATCACGACCAGCAGGGTGAGCGCCGCCACCAGCGGGATCGCCGCCCGCGCGGCGAGCGTGCGCAGGGCGGTGTAGACCAACGGGACGGCGCACCACGCGAAGCTCGGCGCGAGCAGCACCAGCACCACCCAGAGGGCGACCACCGTCGCGAACGGCCAGAGCCGGCGCCGGCCCGGTGCGGGCGGGCGGCGGTGCGCGAGCCAGGAGCCGGCCGGCTGGGCGGCGGCCAGGGCGGCGCTCAGGCCGACGACCCACGGGATCCGCGGGCTGCCGGCGTGGTGGGTGAGGTAGCGGCTGAGCGAGGCGACGAGCAGCAGGAGGAAGGCGGAGTCGAGCAGCAGCGCGAGCCGGCCCGCGTCCGGGTCGCCGGCGGTGCTCCCGAGCGCGTCCGCACCCGCGAGCGCGTCGGCGCCCTCGGCGCCCTCGGCGACGACGGCGTCGTCTGCGGCGCGGGGGTGCGGCACGGGAGGCTCCTGGTCGGTGGTCACGGGGGGCGCGCTGACCTGCGCCGATCCCTCGATGGTGACCCGTCCGGCCCGGTCCCGCATCAGCCGATCGGTTGACCCCGGTGTCCGCCGACCCGCCCGCGCGGCCGCGCCGGACCGCCGATGTGGCCGGCCCCGCTCCGGCCGGAGGATCGAAGCACGGCCGCCGGACGGGTCCCCCCGCCGCCCGGCGGCCCCCACCCGAACCCGCGGCTCCCCCCGAACCCGCGGATCCCCGACAGCCCGATCCCGCAGTCCCCGAGGAGCTGGACCCCGATGAAGAAGATCTCCGTGCGCACCCGAGTCCTGACCGGTACCCTCGCCGCCGCCGCGCTCGCCGCCACCGTCGGCGCCGTCTCGGCCAGCGCCGACACGAGCGAGACCCCGGCCGCCGCGCCGGCCGCGGTGAAGGTCGACACCCAGAACAGGAACCTGGCCCAGAGCACGGGTCTGACCGTCGACGCCGCCACCCGCGCCGCGCAGGCCGCCCTGGACGCGGCGGCCAAGGCCGGCCAGCACGTCTCGGTCGCGGTCGTCGACCGGGACGGCGTCACCCGGGTCCTGCTCAAGGGCGACGCGGCCGGCCCGCAGTCGCCGGAGTCGGCCGTGCGCAAGGCCTACACCGCGGTCTCCTGGAATGCGCCGACCTCGGAGCTGGCCAAGCGGCTGGCGCAGGCCCCGAACCTCAAGGACATCCCGGGCACGCTGTTCCTGGCCGGCGGCGCCCCGGTGCAGGCCAAGGGCGCCCCGGTCGCGGCGATCGGCGTCGCGGGCGCGCCCAGCGGCGACCTGGACGAGCAGTTCGCCCAGGCGGGGGTCGCCGCGCTCGCGAAGTGACGCGGCCCTGGGCACCGCGGACGGGGAAGCACCCCTGACGCACCGCCCGCCCGCCCCGCACACCCGGGCGGGCGGGTTTCCGTTTCCCCTCGTTCGGGTGAAGATCGGGAGGGTCCTTGCAGTACAGGGCGCGGACCGGTCAAAAGCCGGTGCCACTGTCGGTGGGGCGTGGCAGGCTTCCCGGTATGACGGCGTGGACCCTCAACGACATCGAACGTGCGATCCGCTCCTCCTGGGGTGTCGACACCTGTGCGCCCGAGGACCTGGCCCACTGGCGTCCCGACAATCCCGCCCGCGGCCAGTGCGGCGTCACCGCGATGGTGCTGCACGACCTGATCGGCGGCGAGCTGATGATGGGCGAGGTGTACGCCGGCGGGGTCCGGACGGACCTCCACTGGTGGAACCGCTTCGCCCCCGGCGTCGAGATCGACCTCACCCGCGAGCAGTTCGGGCCGGACGAACTGGTCGGCCCCGGCCGCCCGGTCTCCCGCCCGGCCCGGCACGGCCGGCTCCAGGCCCAGTACGAGCTGCTGCGCCACCGGGTGCTCACCCAGCTGGAGCGCGGCCGGGCGGTGCGGCTGCCGGAGCGCGCCTGCGCCTGAGCTCGGCTGACGTACAGTCGGCCGGGGTGCGGCGGCGCGGGCGCGCGGCCGGGGCGACGGCGATTGGGAGTGCGCGATGACCGGGACGACGGTCGGCTTCGTGGGGCTGGGTGCGATGGGCCGGGGCATGGCGGGCAGCCTGCTGCGGGCCGGCCACGCCGTCCGGGTCTGGAACCGTTCCCCCGAGCCGGTGGCCGCCATGGTCGCCGAGGGCGCGGAGGCGGCGGAGACGCTCGCCGAGGTGTTCGCGGCCGACACGGTGGTCTCCATGCTCGCCAACGACCAGGCGGTCGAGCGGCTGCTGCTCGACCCCGCCCTGCTGTCGGGCGCGCGGGCGACCCTGCACGTCAACATGGCGACGGTCTCGCTCACCCTCGCCGAGCGGGCCGAGGCCGCGCACGCCGGGCACGGCATCGGCTACGTCGCCGCGCCCGTCCTCGGCCGGCCCCCGGTCGCCGCCGCAGGACAGCTGAACATCCTCGCCGCGGGCGATCCCGCGCTGCTGGCGCGCGCCGAGCCGCTGTTCGCCGCGATGGGGCAGCGGACCTGGCACTTCGGGGACCGTCCGGGCCAGGCCAACACCACCAAGATCAGTGTCAACTTCCTGCTGGCCTGCGCGATCGAGTCGATGGCCGAGGCGTGCGCCCTGGCCGAGGCCCACGGCGTCCGGCCGACCGACCTCGTCGAGCTCATCACCAACACGCTCTTCCCCGGGCCGGTCTACGGCGGGTACGGCGCGATGGTGGCCGAGCGGCGCTACGAGCCGGCCGGGTTCCGGCTGCCGCTGGGCCTCAAGGACGTCGGCCTCGCGCTCGACGCCGGGGCCGCCGCGACCGTGCCCCTCCCGTTCGGCAGCGTCCTGCGGGACGCCTTCCTCGACGCGCTCGCGCACGGGGACGGCGACAAGGACTGGGCCGCCGTCGCGGCCGTCGCCCGCCGCCGCGCCGGCCTGCCCGACCGAGGTCCCGTCGCCACCTGTGCCGCCGGCCGATAACCACGTGCCGGGCCGTGCCGCGCCCGCCTACGATCCGCGCGTGACGTCCACCCGCAGCGCCGACGACCGCTCCGCAGCCCCCTGGCTGGTCCGCACCGAACGGCTGGAACTGCGCGCCGTCGGCCCGGCCGACCTCGCGCCGCTGCACGCCATCAACCACGACCCCCGCACCTGGCGGCACGCCCCCGAGGGCCGGCACCTCGACGAGGGCACCACCCGCGCCTGGATCGGACGGGCCGTCGACGTCTGGGAGTCCGACGGCATGGGCTACTGGACGGCCCGTCCGGGCGCCGACGGCCCGGTGGTCGGCGTCGGCGGCGCCTCGCTCCAGACCTCCACCGGCTTCTGGAACCTCTACTACCGCCTCGACCCGGCGTACTGGGGCCGCGGCTACGCCACCGAGCTGACCCGCGCCGCCGTCGACGCCGCCCACCGGCACGCGCCGGACCGGCCGGTGGTGGCCTGGGTGCACGACCACAACGCCTCCTCCCGCGCGGTCGTCGAGCGGATCGGCCTCGCCGACCTCGGCCCGCGGTGGCACCCCGTCCTGCGCGAACCGGTCCGGCTGTGGGCCGACCGGCCCGTCCCGCCGGCGGAACCGGAGCGGACGCCCCCGGAATAACCGGCCCGGCCCGCGCGCTGGCGCCTGCGAACGCACCACTTCCGCACCACTTCGACGGACCGCGCCGACCGGGCGGTACCGAGGCAACGGGGGGCCACCGATGGACGACCAGCACGCGGGCGCCGAGCCGCCGCGCAGATTCCTCTTCCTCGTCGCCAGTTCGCGCGCCGACGGGAACTCCGAACAGCTCGCCCGCCTGGCCGCCGGGGCGAGCCTGCCGCCCGGCGCCGAACAGCGCTGGCTGCGCCTGGACGACCACCCGCTCCCGCCGTTCGAGGACTTCCGGCACGCCGGGGACGGCTCCTTCCCCGAGCCGCACGGACACGAACGGACGCTGCTGGACGCCACGTTGGAGGCCACCGACCTGGTCTTCGTCGCGCCGCTGTACTGGTACTCGCTGCCCACCAGCGCGAAGCTCTACCTCGACCACTGGTCGTCCTGGCTCCGGCTGCCCGACAAGGTGTTCCGCACGAGCCTGGCGGGCGGCACCATCTGGTCGGTCACCGCCCTGGCCACCGAGGACGACAAGGCCGACCCGCTGATCGGCGCGCTGCGGCTGACCGCCGACTACATGGGCATGCGCTGGGGCGGCGCGCTGCTCGGCAACGGCACCCGGCCGGGGGACGTGCTGCGCGACGAGCGGGCGCTGGTCGCCGCGAAGTCCTTCTTCTCGCAGTGAGCTCCGCACCCGGTCGGGCCTGAGCGCCCGACCGATGGATTCACGCCACGGAGGGCCGTGCGGTACCGTCCTCCAGGCGTGTACCCGTCACGCCGGGTGTGCTTTTGGTAAAAGACAAAAGCCTTGTCCGGTGACGGAGTTGGACGATTCGGGCAGGCTCCGTGTGTCGTACGGGACGGAGCGTGACACCTGCCTTCCGAAGTGGCTGGATCGTTCGGTAGTCTCCGTCGGACTTTCAAGCTTCGCGGGGGGATCGCGGCGCGCTCCGCCGCGCCCCACCGCGCCTCCGGGCGTGCCCGGACTCTCCCGTGAGGTCTCCCTTGTCGATACGTCGCACTCTTGCCCTCGCCGGCGCCGCCGCGCTCGCGTCCTCGATGGTGCTGGCCGGTGCCCAGGGCGCCATGGCCGTCGGTGCCACCGACGCCCCGTCCGCCGCCGCGTCGGCCGAGAAGACGGCGGCGCAGCTCCTCGGTCTCTCGCTCCAGGGCGTGCCGGACACCTTCATCGCCGGCGGCGACGCCCGCGAGTTCAGCTACAAGATCGACAACTCGTCCAAGCACGACGACGTCTTCTACCCGTTCCTGAAGTTCAAGAACAAGGCCGGCTCGCTCAAGGCCAAGGACTTCAAGGTCGAGTACCAGCTGCCCGGCGAGGGCTGGCAGACCGGCGCGGTCGCGCCCGGCGGCGGCGACGGCGACGACTCCGCCGCCCTGATCCTGCTCGGCCAGGTCGACGGCGACGGGAACCCCTCCGACGACGCCCTGCTGGTCGTGAACCACGGCAAGAACCTGACGATCAAGGTCCGGGTCTCCTTCACCGGGGACGCTCCGCTCGGCAAGGCCGGTGTCGTCCCGGTGGTGTTCGCCGCCGCGCTCGACGACGACAGCCACCTGCCGACCGACAACGGCGGGTTCAGCTGCGAGGGCATCCGCGGCGCCGGCTTCACCATCAAGAAGGCGGCCCCGACCCCCACCGGCAAGCCGACCCCGACGACCACCACGTCGCCGACGGGCACCCACACGCCGACCCACACGCCCACCCCGACCGGCTCGCCCACGACCAGCCACACGCCGACGGCCACCGCCACGCCGAGCACCACGGCCACCGCGACGCCGACCGGCACGCCCACCACGCAGCCGACCACCCCGGCTCCGACCACCGGTTCGCCGTCCGCGTCGCCGTCCGCCTCCGCCTCGACCGCCGCCCCGGCCCCGTCCGGCAGCAGCACCGGCGCCCCGGAGCCGATCGACTTCCCGGTGAGCGTCCCGAAGATCACCCCGCCGAAGATCGTCCCGGCCGCCGTCACCAAGGCCAAGGCCGCCGCCGACAACGCGGACAAGGCCCTCGCCACCACCGGTGGCGGTGACGACACCACCGCCATCGCCGGCGCCGGCGGCGCCGTCCTGGTGGCCGGCATCGGCACCCTCGTGGTGCTGCGCCGCCGCAAGTCGGCCCAGCAGGGCTGACCGCGCAGCCGCTCCCGGCGCCGGATCCAGGCGCCGGGCGGCGGCTGACCTCGGGGGATCACCGCCTGAGTGCCACCGCGCCGCCCGTCCGTCCGCCCGACGGACACCCGGGCGGCGCGGAAGGTACTCCTCCGTCACATAGGATGTCCGGCCGGAGGGGGGCGGAACCGGCGGGGAGAGGGACAGGTGCGGGGAGCACGCACGGCACGGACCACTACCGACTACGAGTCCGGCACGGGACGCATCGCGGGCCTGCTGGTACGCAGACACCACGTCCTGCTGGTCGCCTGGACGGTGCTCTGGTTCTTTCTGGTCGAGCCCAAGGGCGGCTTCTCCTGGCACTACCTGCGCCAGGGCGAGCAACTGCTCTTCAGCGGTCAGCCCGACGGCGGGCTGTCGCTCTACGCCCACCACCCCGAGCTGCAGATCGGCCCGGTCAGCCTGGCCGCGGCCCGGCTCACGGCGCCGTTCTCGCCGTACACGGGCCAGGTGATCGCCGAGGCGGTGAGCTCCGCGCTCGGCCTGGTGATGCTGGTCCTGGTGGGCCGCACCGCCGCCCTGTACTACCTGGGCACCGGCACCAACCACCGCCGGCTCCAGCAGCGCGTGCTGATCGCCGGGCTGGCGTTCATCCCGATGTGGGTCGAGGTGTCGGTCCGCTTCGCACACCTCGACGACGTGCTGGCGCTGTTCTTCACCGCCCTCGCCGCGCACGCGCTCGCCCGCGGCAAGCCCGTCCAGGTCGCGATCTTCCTGGCGCTCGCGGTGGACTCCAAGCCCTGGGCGATCGCCTTCGCCCCGCTGGTCCTCGCCCTGCCCAGGCCCGCCTGGCTGCGCACCGCGCTGTGGTTCTGCGCGCTGGTCGCGGTCGCCTGGCTGCCGTTCTACCTCGGCAACCTGGACACCATGGCGGCCGCCAAGTTCACCATCCCCAACCAGCCGGCCTCCTCGCTGCGCTGGTTCGGCGTGACCGACCCGACCACCCCCTGGTGGGACCGCCCGACCCAGTTCGCGCTCGGCCTCGGGCTCGGCGGCATCGCGGTCTGGCGCGGCCGCTGGCCGGCCGTCGTGCTGCTCGGCGCGAACGCCCGCGTCCTGCTCGACCCCAGCGTGTACACGTACTACACGGCCTCGATCCTGCTCGGCACCCTGCTGTGGGACGCGGTCGGGCAGAAGCGCCTGGTGCCCTGGTGGAGCTGGATCGCGCTGGCCTCGCTGTACGGCGGCACGCTGCTCCTGCCGTCCGATCCGGCGCGCGGGTTCGTCCGGCTCGCCTTCGTCGTGGTCTCGACGGCGTACGTGCTGCTCTGGCCCACCCAGCAGACGCGCCGCCCGCGGCCGTCGGCGGACGACCAGGGCCAGGGCCACGGCCACGGCCACGGCTCCGGACGCGGCCGGCTCGGCCGTCGGCGCGAGCGCGTCCTGGTCGGCGCCGGGCACTGACGTCCCCGCCGGGCACCCGCGCGGAACCCGACGGCCCTTCCGGCTTGACCCTCACGCGACGTGAGAGACGAGTGTCGAGTCAGCACGAAGGGAGGAACACCCCGCATGAACAGCGACGGCTACTCGGTCGGCGCCGTGGCGAGGATCGCCAAGGTGACCGTCCGCACCCTGCACCACTACGACGAGATCGGACTGCTGTCCCCCGCGGGCCGCACCCGGGCCGGCTACCGCCGGTACGTGGACGCCGACCTCGACCGGCTGCAGCAGATCCTGTTCTACCGCGAACTCGGGTTCCCCCTGGAAGAGATCGCGGCGATCCTGGACGACGACTCGGTCAGCCCGAGCGAGCACCTCCGGCGGCAGCACAGCCTGCTGACCGACCGGATCAAGCACCTCCAGGAACTCGCCACGGCCGTCGAACACGCCATGGAGGCACGGAGAATGGGCGTTCAGCTGACCCCCGAGGAGAAGTTCGAGATCTTCGGCGAGGACTACAAGGAGGAGTGGGAGCAGGAGGCCGAGCAGCGCTGGGGCGACACCGAGGCCTGGGCCGAGTCGCAGCGCCGCACCGGCGCCTACGGCAAGGCCGACTGGGAGCGCATCCAGGCCGAGATGACCGCCCTCAACGGCCGCCTGGCCGCGGCGGTGGCGGCCGGCGAGCCCGCCGACGGCACCCTCGCCATGGACCTCGCCGAGGAGCACCGGCAGCACATCTGCCAGAACTTCTACGACTGCACCTTCACCATCCACCGCGGCCTGGCCGGCCTGTACGTCGGGGACCCGCGGTGGACCGACAGCTACGAGAAGATCGCGCCCGGCCTCGCGCAGTGGCTGCACGACGCGATCCTGGCCAACGCGGCCCGGCACGAGGGCTGAGCCGGGAGGCCGAGCCGAGGACTGAGCCGGGGGCTCACGCCACCCCGCGGCCGAACCCCCGCCGGTAGGCCGTCGGCGAGGTGCGCATCACCCGGCCGAAGTGGTGGCGGAACGTCGCCGCGCTCTCGAAGCCGACCGCGGCGGCGATCTCCTCGACCGTCCCCTCCGGGGACTCCAGGAGCGGCAGGCTGGCCGCGATGCGCTGGGTGACGACCCAGCGCATCGGGCTGGTCCCGTTGCGGGCGGTGAAGTGCCGCAGGTACGAGCGGTCGGACATCCGGGCGGCCCCGGCCAGCGCCGAGACGGTCAGCGGCGACGCCAGGTGGTCCATCGCGTACTGCATGCTGCGCGCGATCCCGTCGTCCTCCTCGTCGACCGGCAGGATCGCCGCCTCGATGAACTGGGCCTGCCCGCCGTCCCGGTGCGGGGGCACGACGAACCGGCGGGCCACGGTGTTGGCCACCTTCGCGCCGTGGTCCCGGCGCACCAGGTGCAGGCACAGGTCGATCCCGGCGGCGCTGCCCGCGCTCGTCAGGACGTCCCCGTTGTCGACGTACAGCACGTCCGGGTCGACCTCCACCGACGGGTACCGCTGCTGGAGCAGCTCGGCGTAGCGCCAGTGCGTGGTCGCCTTGCGGCCGTCGAGCAGGCCGGCGGCGGCCAGGGCGAAGGCGCCCGAGCAGATCGAGACGATCCGGGCGCCGCGCTCGTGCGCCGTGCGCAGCGCCGCGACCAGGCCCGGCGACACCACCCCGCCGAAGGCGTTCGGCACCCCGGGGACGATCACGGTGTCCGCGGCCGCCAGTTCGTCGAGCCCGTGCCGGGCGACCATCGCGAACCCGCCCACCGCGTCGAGCGCCGTCCCGGGCCGGTCCGCACACACCTTCAGGCCGTACCAGGGTGCCGCCAGCAGGCCGCTCAGCTCCGGCCGGGCGAGCCCGAACACCTCGACCGCCACGCCGAGTTCGAACGGCGCCATGCCGTCGAACGCGTACACCGCGACGTCGTGCACCGGCTCCGGCCGGCGCCCGATGGCGACCGCGACCGGCCCGGGCGCGGTCCTCCCGGCGGCCCGCGACGTGCTGCCCTGCGGCGGGTTGTCGTGCTGGGTCATGCGAACCCCCTGCTCAAGGGTGGTGGAACGTCGGTGAGTTTAGTCCGTCGGGCCGCGCCGGGATTTTTCGGAACTCGCCTGCAACCTCCACCGCCCCCGCACGTCCATTGGTACGGGGGCGGAGAACACCAGGCCGGTGGCGGCTGGGAGGATCTTGCCGATCTCGATCAAGATCAGGTGAGCAGACGGTTCCGGTACGCCCGGAAACCGTCCCGGGGGAAAGCGGAAGACGCAGATGTCCATGGCCATCGGGCCGATCATCGCGCCGGCGTGGAAGCGTGGTTTCTCCGTCCGCGGAGTGGCCGCCCTGCTGTTCGGTGCCCAGGAGGCCGGCGAGCCCGTCGCCGTCCCCACCACCGAGCACCAGGCGGTGCAGCGGCGCTCCGGTTTCCGGCTGCTGCGCGGGGGACGCGGCCGTACCGAGGACCGGCCGACCCTGACCGACCTCTACCACGCCCACCGGCTCGGGCTGGTCCGGATGGCCGTCCTGCTGGTCGACCACCAGGACCTCGCCGAGGACGTGGTCCAGGAGGCCTTCACCCAGCTCTACCAGCGCCACGGCGAGGAACTGGACGACCTCGACAACGCGCTCGGCTACCTGCGCACGGCGGTCGTCAACGGCGCCCGCTCGATGCTGCGCCGCCGCAAGACGGCCCGTGAGTACGTGCCGCCGCACGAGACCGACGCCCCGTCGGCCGAGGAGCACGCGGTGCTCAACGACGAGCACCGGCGCGTGCTGGTCGCCCTGCAGGAACTGACCCCCCGCCAGCGCGAGGTGCTGGTGCTGCGCTACTGGTCGGACATGTCGGAGGCGCAGATAGCCGACACCCTGGGCCTGTCCCGGGGCGCCGTGAAGTCCACCGCCAGCCGGGCCCTGGACGCTCTCGAAAAGCACCTGGAGAAGGTTCGATGACCGACAAGTTCCCCCGCCGGATCGGCGGCGACGGCGACGGGCCGGCCGAGACCCCGACGGAACGGCTGCTGCGCGAGGCGATGACCGCCCGCACGTCCCTGATCACCGCGCACGACCTGCGCCCCGCGGCCCCGCCCAATCGCCGGATCCGCAGACTACGGCCGGTCTACGCCGTCGCCGTCCCGCTGGGCCTGGCCGCCGCGATGGCGGTCGGCGTGGTCACGCTGCACGGGAACCCCGTGGCCGACCACGACCACGCGCCGCCGGCCGCCACGGTGTCGGCCTCCCCCAGCCCTACCCCCGCGGCGACGCCCACCGAGACCCCCAGCCCCACGGCCACCCCGTCCGAGACGGCCACCCCGACCGACACCGGGACCCCGGACGCCCCGGAGACCGCCGCGGCCCTCGCCGACGACACCCCGTCGTCGTCCCCCACTCCGACGAACAAGGCCACCGGCGCCACCACCGGCCCGGCGACGCCGTACACGTTCCGCGGTGTGAAGCTGAAGGTCCCGGCGGGCTGGCGGATCGCTTCCGACGACCCGGCCAGCTACCACCTCTGCCTGCTGAGCCCGGGGGCTCCGCAGGACGCCACCAGCCGGGATTGCCAGCCCTACGGAGTGGACGTGACGGTCTTCGACACGGACTCGATGAGCTGGCCGTCGACCTCCGACCTCGACCGCGCCGGCGGCTGGGCCCACCAGCCGTTCTGCCCGGTCTGGGGCAACCCGCACGTGCCCGCCGCGGGCGAGCAGGTCACCAGCCACGCCCCGACCAGGACGACGCCCACGGTGTCCGGCCGTCCGGCCCGGAAGTCGCAGTGGCAGGACTCGTGCGGCACCTCGTCCTTCACCGCCCAGCTGTGGGCCCTGCCCAAGGACCAGGTGTTCGTCTCCGCGATCGGGCTCAAGGACGACTACCAGCAGGGGCTGATGACGATCGTCAACAGCCTGGACGTCAGCGGCCACGTCGCGCCCTACTCGGAGAGCGTCGGCGTTTCGGTGAGCGGCCTCAAGCCCGGCCAGCAGGTGCCGAACGACGGGACTCCCGTCGAGTTCTCGGTCACCTACAAGAACACCGGCAGCGCCAAGGTCTCCGGTGCGAAGGCCGTGGTCTTCTACGACTCCTACGCCGCACCTGTCGGGCAGCCGTTGCAGGGCACGCTGGAACGCCAGGAAGGGGCGGACTGGAAGCCGATGGACGTGCGGATGCTCGACTCCTACTCCTCGCTCCAGACGGGGCTGCCCGTGGACCTGGATCCCGGGCAGAGCACCACGGTCAACTACCGCCTGAAGCTGGCCGCCCAGGACACCCCCGGCTCCTTCTCGCTGACCGCGCGACTCGCCACGCCCGTGGCTGAGAGCTACACCGTCTCCGGCGGCACCACCCTCCAGTTGCAGGTGACCGCCAAGTAGCGTGTGCGAGGGCCCGGCCTCCCCGAACGACAGGGGGAGGCCGGGCCCTCGTGCGTGCGGGTCAGGCGAGCGATGCCATCCAGGCCTCGACGTCCTCGGCGCGGCGGGGGAGGCCGGCGGAGAGGTTCTCGTTGCCGTCGGCGGTGACGAGGATGTCGTCCTCGATGCGGACGCCGATGCCGCGGTACTCCTCGGGGACGGTCAGGTCGTCCTGCTGGAAGTACAGGCCGGGCTCGACGGTGAGGACCATGCCGGGCACCAGCAGGGCGTCGACGTGCTCCTCGCGGCGCGAGTGGGCGCAGTCGTGGACGTCCAGGCCGAGCATGTGGCCGGTGCCGTGCAGGGTCCAGCGGCGCTGGAGGCCCAGCTCCAGGACCTTCTCGACGTCGTACACGGAGCCGTCGAGCAGGCCCCACGCGAGCAGGCGCTCGGCGAGGACGCGCTGCGAGGCGGCGTGGAAGTCGCGGAAGCGGGCGCCCGGCCGCACCGCGGCGATGCCGGCCTCCTGGGCGTCGTGGACGGCCTCGTAGATCTTGCGCTGGAGGTCGTTGAAGCGGCCGCCGATGGGCAGCGTGCGGGTGACGTCGGCGGTGTAGAGGGTGTGCGTCTCCACGCCGGCGTCGAGCAGCAGCAGCTCGCCGGGGCGGACGTCGCCGTCGTTGCGGACCCAGTGCAGGGTGGTGGCGTGCGGGCCGGCGGCGGCGATGGTGCCGTAGCCGACGTCGTTGCCCTCGACGCGGGCGCGGCGCCAGAAGGTGCCCTCGATCCAGCGCTCGGAGGTGGCGACGGCCTGGCCGAGCTCGCGGACGACGTCGGTGAAGCCCTTGACGGTGGCGTCGCAGGCGGCGCGCAGCTCGCCGATCTCCCAGGCGTCCTTGACCAGCCGCAGGCCGCTCAGGAACTCCTTCAGCTCGGCGTCCTTGTCGGCGTCGAGGAACTCGCCCAGGGCGCCCTCCAGGCCCTCGTCGTAGCCGCGGACGAGCCGGGTGGGGGCGGCGGAGTCCTTGGCGCGCGCGGCGAGCTCGTCGGCGGCCTTGCGGACGTCGCGGGCGGGCAGGCCGAGCAGCTGCTCCTGCTCGGTGAGGCTGTGCCGGCGGCCGACCCACAGCTCGCCGTAGCCGTCGAGCCAGAACTCGCCGTTGTCGCGGTCGGAGCGGGGCAGCAGGTAGAGGCCGAACTCGTGGCCGGCGTCGCCGGTCGGCTCGGCGACGAGGACGGCGTCCTCGGTCTGGTCGCCGGTGAGGTGGACGTACTCGCTGGCGGCGCGGAAGTTGTAGTCGGTGTCGTTGGCGCGGACCTTCAGGTTGCCGGCCGGGATCACCAGTCGCTCGCCGGGGTACGCGGCCGAGAGCCGGGCGCGCCGCTCGGCGGCGTACGGGGCCTGGGCGACGGGCGTCAGGCCGTGCAGCTCGGTGTCGGCCCAGCCGGACTTCATCGAGGCGGCCAGCTCGTCCGAGACCTCGGAGTACAGGCCGTTCTTGCGGCCCTTGAACTGCTTCGGCTCCTCGCCGCCGGTGGCCTCGGGGTTCTCGGCCACCGCCGGGGTGCGGTCCTCGGTCACGTACAACGCCTCCTTGGGGGTGGTGCGGCCCGCCCGTGGGGGATGTCGGATCGCGACACACGTGGGCGGCCGTGCGTCCCATGGTACGGACGCCCGGTCGCCCACTCGTTCGGGGCCGGAAGGTCTACTCGAAGCGGGCGCCCAGCAGCATCAGGTCGTCGGTGGCGGCGTCGGCCCCCTCGCGGCCGGGGCAGGCGGCGAGCAGGTGGGCGCAGAGCCGGTCGGGGTCGATCCGCACGTCGCGCGGGGCGTCGGCGGCGGCCCGGCGCAGGTTGGCCTGCCCGGCGTGCAGGGTGGGGCCGCAGCGGCGGGCCAGGCCCTCGGTGTACAGCAGCAGGGTGTCCCCGCGCTCGGCGGTGAGCTCGACGCCGGGGGCCTCCCAGCAGGCGAGCATGCCGAGCGGCGCGGAGAGCGAGGTCTCGACGAACTCGGCGCCGTGCCGGTTGACCAGGATCGGCGGGCAGTGCCCGGCGCCGGCCAGGGTGATCCGGCGCTCGTCGGGTTCGATCCAGGCGTAGACGGCGGTGGCGGTGCGGGTGGGCTCGGTGGTCTTCAGGAGCAGTTCGAGGTCGCCGAGGACGGAGACCGGGTCCTCGCCCTCCAGCACCGCGTACGCCCGCAGCGCGGCCCGTACGCGGCCCATCGCGGCGGCGGCGCCGGGTGCGGAGCCGGGGCCCGCGCCGGGGCCGTCGCCGGAGACGGAGCCGACGGTGAGGCCGACGGTGCCGTCGGGCAGCGGGATGGCGTCGTACCAGTCGCTGCCGTTGGAGCGGTCGAGGCCGGCGGGGACGAGCCGGGCGGCCAGCCGCAGCCCGGCGGGCTGGGGGAGCCGGTCGGGCAGCAGGCCGCGGAGCAGCGCCTCGGTGGTGCGGCTGACCTTGTCGGCCGCCAGCTGCCCGGCGATCAGCGGGGCGGCGAACCGGCAGTAGCGGTGGGCGAGTTCGCGCTGGCGTTCGGTGGGTTCGGCGGGCCGGTCGTAGAACCAGACGGCGGCGGCGAGCGGGCCGTCCTCCTCGGTGGCGAGCGGCAGTCCGTAGCAGCCGCCGAGGCCGAGGTGGGCGGCGAGTTCGCGCAGCCGGGCGCCGGTGGCCGGGTCCTCGGCGAGGTCGGGGGAGTGCAGCCGCTCGGGCCGGTCCCGGTCGCGCAGCAGGCGGGCGAGCAGGCTCTGCTCGAAGGGGACGGTCTCCAGGGCGCCGAGGCTGGCGCGGTCGAGGCCGAGGCCGAGCGGCTGGCCGGGGCCGCCGCCGGGCTGCCGGGTGACCAGGACGCCGCGGCCGGCGCCGAGCAGGTCGGCGCCGGAGGCCAGGACGGCGGCCAGGGTGGCGTCGAGGCCGCGGGCGCGGGCGAGCCGTTCGGTGTGCTCGTACAGGCTGGTGAAATCGGACAGGCGTCCGGCCAAACGGTCCTGCACCCCGGTGGACGGTGCCGTGAGGGCCTCCGCCGCACCGTCCTGGGCCTCGGCGGGACCGGGCAGGCCCGGCTGGTCGATGAGCGGGTCGAGGACGGAGAGCCCGCCGGTGAAGCCCGGCTCGGCCGGCGCTGCGGGTGAACTGGGCGTCGACGACGGGTGGGTCTCGGTCATGCCGGCACTCCTGACGCGGTGCTACGTGTCATGCGGAACCCCCAGGGACGGCCGATGTGGGGGCGAGCGCGGCCGAAGGGCGCGTTTCGCCTCGAATCGCTACTACTCGTCATTGATCGACAGCAATGGCACCACTTCTACACAGGCCATTTGGGGCATGTCCAGATCCGGGACGAGCCGGTGGCCGGTTCCCCCTCCACTGCGACCCGGACGGAGGGCGCGTCCGGTTCGTACGCGCGCCGTTCCGGCCGGGAGGAATGGAGCGGCCCGGGAGCGGGCAGAACCGTGGGGACGGACCCGGCGGCCGTCCGGATCGTATGCTTTCGCCGCCCGGATGCCGCGCTGGCCGGATGTCACTCACTCGTACGGTGGAACCAAGCGCGCCCGGGCGGCGTCCATCCGGGCGCATACGCGATTCTCGTTCCGAGGGCTGTTCCCGTGCGCGGCCCCTCTCATGTCGTGCTCCACGCCGTGCTCCACGTCCGCGCCGCGCCGTCCGCCGTACCGCCCGCCCGCCGCGTGCCCCCGGTCCGCGCCGCCGCGGCCCGTGCGGCGAGTCCGGCGGACGCGGCCCCGGGACGGACGGCGGCCCCGGAGCGAACCGAGCGGTCAGGGAAAGGAACGAGCGCCATGCGTGAGGATCCGAGGGGCCGGTCCGCGGCCCGGTCCGCCCGGCTGACCGCGGCCCTGGAGTCGGCCGTCGACCACCGCTGGCCGGTGGTGCCGGGCGCGGTGCTGTCCGGCGGGCGTTGTTCGTGCGGCGACCCGGACTGCCCGGTGCCGGGCGCGCACCCGCACGACCCGCCGCTGCTGGCGGCCACCACGGACGCCCGGATGGTGCGCTGGTGGTGGGAGCGGCAGAGCCCGGACGCGCCGGTGCTGGCGGCGACCGGTCGGGCGGTGTCGGCGGTGAGCCTGCCGGCCCTGGCCGGGGCCCGCGCGCTCGCGTACCTGGGGGCGCTGCGGCTGCCACTGGGGCCGGTGCTGGCGATGCCGGGCCGCTACGCGCTGCTGGTGGCGCCGTACTCGCTGGACTCGCTCGGCGAGATGCTCGCCCAACTCCCTTGGGTGCCGGGCTCGTTGCACTACCACGGGCCGGGCGGCTTCCTGCCGCTGCCGCCCGGTGCGGGAGCGGGCCCGGTGCGCTGGGTGCTGGCGCCGCGGCGGGCGGCCGACGGCGGGGTGTGGCTGCCGCAGGTCGGGCCGCTGCTGGGCGAGTTGGTGGAGGCGACGGTCCGGCTGGACAGCGGGCGCTCGGCCTACTGAGCGACCGTCCGGTGGCGGCCCGTCGGCCGGTCATCGGCCGGGTCCGGCGCCGTCCGCCCGGAAAAACAAAAGATCCGGCCGCTGGCGACGGGGGATGCACCAGCGACCGGACTCTTTAGACAGTAACAAGGATCTGCGTCCGCGCCAATTTCCAAGACGCCCTCCACGCCCGGAAATTGCGGTTCAGGGCGACAATGTGACGCGTATCACCTCGTTCCTGCGCGCTTTAGTTCAGGGTGACCTGACGGTTCACCAGGTTCGCGCGGGCGCGTCGCTCGTCGGCCGTGAGCGGCGCCGGGTCCGCGAGGACGGCGGCGAGCCGCTCGGCGAACCCGGCGGCGGGCTTCTCGCAGTCGGCCGCCGTCATGGCGAGCGGCAGGTCCCACACGGGGACGGTCAGGCCGTGCGCGCGGAACGAGCCGACCAGGCGGGTGTCGGTGCCGAGCGAGGCCTCGCCGGCCGCGTTCAGCCGGGCCAGCGCGTCCAGGAGCTGCTCCTCGGGGACGGTCATCACCCAGCGCAGGTGGTTCTTGTCCGGGGTGCCGCACCAGTACGCGGCGTCGACACTGGTGAGCTTCTCGGTCGGGATGGCGGAGGCGTTGGCGCGCTCCAGCGAGGCGGCGACCTCACCGGTGGCGGTCTCGGCGTCCTCCAGCCAGAACTCGAAGCCGGTGTGCACGGCGGGCGTGAAGTCCGCCGTGACGTCCAGCAGGTCCTGCAGGCGGCGCCCGCCCGGGACGGTCCGGCGGGCCGGCACGGGGCTGCCCGGCTCGGCGGCCAGGGCCAGCTCCAGCGCGTCCGCGAGGTCGCGGCTCAGGTCGCCCGAGGAGGACTGGGTCTGCAGGCCGAGCAGGATCGAGCCGTCCTGGCGGCGCAGGGCCGGCCAGGCGAGCGGCAGGACGGTGGCCAGGGTGACCGACGGCACCTCGCCGACGGCGGTCCCGGCGACTCCGGCGGCCAGCGTCAGCGGCACGGTGGCGGCGGGCACCAGCTCGCGCAGCGCGACCCAGTCGGCCTCGCCCGGCAGGCCCTCGAACGGGCGGTGCACCAGCTCCTGCACCGCGTGCGAGGCCTCCCGGCCGTGGCAGGCCTTGTACCGGCGGCCCGAGCCGCACGGGCAGTCGTCGCGGGCCCCGACCACGGGGATCTCACCCGTGACGGCGGTGGTGGACTGGCGCTGCGGCGCCTTCTTGGCGGCCTTCTTGCCCATGGTGCGGCTCTCCCGGGGACGGTGGTCCTTTGCTCCGGGAAGCCTACTGACGTTCTCCCGGCGCGCGGGCACGCGCCGGGGCGGGAGCGCTGCGGCGGGGGCGCCCGGGGCCTGCGGGCGGGGCGCTCAGGCGCTGCGGGCGTCACCGCCGGTGCGCCTGGCGTGCCGCGCGCGGGCGGGCAGCGCGGCCCAGACCGTCACCTCGCCGGGTGCGTCGCGCACGCCCCAGTCGCTCGCGAGCTGGTCGACGATGCCCAGGCCGCGGCCGCCGCGCGAGGTCAGCGAGGGGCTGCCGGGCTCGGGCCGCGTCGGTGCGCCGCCGTCGGTGACCTCCACCGTCAGCACGCCGTCCGCGTGCATCTGCCAGCGGACGAGCACGCCGCCGTCGTCGCCGGGCTGTTCCGCGTCCCGGCCGGCCGGCGCACCGGCGTGCGGCCCGGACGGGACGCCGACCAGTACCTGGTCGACGACCTCGGCCAGGGTGCCGCGCCCGAGCGCGGGCAGCGGGCCGAGCGGCCGGGCGTACCGGCACGCATTGCTCAACAGCTCGGAAAGGATCAGTACGGCATCATCGATGACCGGTTCCGGTATCTGCCGATCACCCAGATCTCGACGCAGTCGGCGCCGTGCGACCCCGACACTCGCTGGGCCGTGCGGCACTGCCATGGTCGATGAAGTCGGCACTTCACGCGCCACCATCAACGCCACCCCCGGACCTCCTTCAGCGTATGCCGAGGGATGGATGCCCCTTGGTAATGCGTCGGAAACGACCGCGCGACGATCCCGCGAGCCCATTTCGAGCAGCGCGACCGAGGGTGGGCGGGAGGTCATTCCCCGCTCACCCTCCGTCGCGCTGGCGCACGATTTCCGGCAAGAAACGTGCGCGGAAGGTTTGAATGCCGACCGGATCGGTCGGGTTCGGCGATCAGGTTCCGACAGAGCGGTCGGCACCCACCGGGATCCGAGGGACCCGTGGGTCCTCCGGGGCCCTCAGCGGCCGAGCTGCGCCAGCACCTGCGCGGGCTTGTTGGTGATGATCGCCGACACCCCGAGCTCCAGGCACAGGTCCACGTCGGCCGGCTCGTCGACCGTCCACACGTGCACCTCGTGGCCCAGCTCGCGCAGCCGCGGCACCAGGTCGGGCTTGGCCCGCACCAGGTCGATGCCGGGCCCGGCGATCCGCGCCCCGCCGGGCAGCGGCCGGCCCTCCCGCAGCCGGCCGAGCAGCGGCAGCATCCGCTCGATCAGGAACACCCGAGGGTAGTCCGGCGCGGCGGCGGCCACCCGGTCCAGCGCGATCGACGAGAAGCTCATGATCCGGGCGGACGGGCGGTCGCCCTCGCGGATGCCGGAGATCTTGAACCGTTCGAGCATCCGGAGCAGCTCGGCCTCGACCCGGCCGCGGAAGCGCACCGGGTGCTTGGTCTCGATCGCCAGGTCCACCGGCCGTCCGCAGTCCACGACCAGCTCCAGCAGCCGCTCCAGGGTCAGCACGCCGCGCAGCTCGGGGTCGGTGCTGGGCCGGCCGGTCTTCCAGGCGCCGAAGTCGTAGTCCTGCAACTCGGCGAGCGTCATCGCCGAGACGGTGCCGCGGCCGTTGGAGACCCGGCCGATGCGGCGGTCGTGCACGCAGACCAGCTCGCCGTCGGCGGTCACCCGGACGTCGCACTCGACGGCGTCCGCGCCCTCCTCGAGGGCCCGCCGGTAGGCGGCCAGGGTGTGCTCGGGCAAGGCGTCCGAGGAGCCGCGGTGGGCGACTACCTGGACGGACGGCGCGGTGCGCGGGGCCGTCGAAGACAGATCTGGGCTGGTCACGCCGTCAACGATAGGCGGAGCAGGTGACGCGGAGGCGAAGACGGTCCCAACCCGAGGGGCCGTCCTCGCCTCCGCTCCCTCAGTGCTGCGGGGTGCGCCGGCTCAGCGGGGTGAGCGCCCAGGTGACCAGCGCGGGCACCGCGAAGGCGAACAGCGAGGCCGACGTCCACTCCTGCGGGGTGAAGTGCAGCGCCCCCTGGGCCGAGGTCCAGAAGTCGGTCCACCAGCCGGCCACCGGGGTCGGCGCGATGAACTGGTAGACCGCGAAGCCGAGCACCCACGGCAGCAGCATCAGCCAGCGCGAGGGCGCCTCGGCGGTGAGGTTCCAGCCGTTGCGGCCGGCGCCGAAGAAGTAGTCCACCGCCAGCACGGCCAGCAGCGGCACGAAGACCGAGCCGATCAGGCCGAGGAAGTTGGTGTACGTGTCGGTGAACTTGTCGATCCGCAGCGCCAGCACGGTGGTCAGCAGGCCGATCGCGCCGGACAGCACCCGGCGGTCCGCCCGCGGCAGCAGGTTCTGCACCGACATCGCGGTCGAGTACACGTTGGCGAAGGACTGGTCCGTCTCGCGCAGCACCAGCACCAGCAGGAACAGCCAGCCCGCCCAGACGCCGAGGAAGGAGTCGAAGATCTTGTTCGGGTCGCCGTCGGACTGCAGCAGCGCCATCAGGCCCAGCGCGTAGCACCACACCTGGGCGACGGTGTAGCCGGAGAAGCTGCCCCAGAACGCCGAGCGCGGCGTGCGCGAGTGCCGCGTGTAGTCGGCGGCGAGCGGGACGAAGGAGATCGACACCGCGATCATCGCGTCGGTGGCGCCCAGGAAGCCGTGCCAGTTGCCCTTGCCCGGGTCGGGCACGCCGTGCCGGCCCAGTTGGACGGTCAGGTAGACCATCGCGACGGCGACGGCGCCCGCCACGAAGCGCCGCAGCACCCGGATCGAGCCGAGCGGCCAGATCGTCAGCACGGTGGTCAGCCCGCCCGCGAGCAGGACGAACAGCCACCGGTAGCCGTCCGTGTGGGCGACCGTCTGCGCGCCCGCCGCGATCGTCAGGAGCTCGAACACGCCCCAGCCGATGCACTGGACGATGTTCAGCACCGTCGGGACGTACGAGAGCCGGGTGCCGAACAGCCCGCGCAGGTTCGCCATCGCCGGCGCGCCGGTGCGGGCGCCGATCAGCGCGGCCACGCCGAGCATCGCGGTGCCCACCGCGGTGCCGGCCACGATCGCGGTGCCCGCGGCGGCCAGCGACAGCTCGCTGCCCGGGGCGCCGAGCACGGTGGCGGCGGTGGAGAAGCCGATCAGGCTGACGCCGAGGTTCATCCACAGCGCGAAGTGGTCGCGGAAACGCAGCGTGCGCGGCGGCTCGGCGTCGAGGACGAGCGGTGCCTCGGCCTTCTCCGGCCGGTCCAGCAGCGCGGTCGCGGCGGCGGTCCCGCCGGATCCGGGCCCGTCATGACCGGTCGTGGACGATTCGGAGAAACCCTTGGACTCGGGCGCGCCCGAAGAAGAGGATGGCGAAGCAGGCGGCATGGCCGATACTCCCTACGCCGGCATTACCCGGACAGGTTCCGGCGGTCAACGCCCCCTCGACGGTCCGCCCGGGATCCCGTGGCGTACGGTCGACCAGCGCACTCTCAGCCTGGAAGGTCCAAGCTCCCGCGTGTCAGTTTGGAGCGACAGGCTAACCGGCACCGGGGCGAACGCCCAAGGCCAGGGGGCGTGCGGTCCGCATCGCGGGACGTTCGGCGGGGGTGGGGGAGCCGCCGCCGGGAACGTGTCGTCGAGCGGAGGCGTCGGTCCCGCCTAAGGATTCTTATGAGTTCTTCAGAGGGGTCCTTACGGCAATCGAATCGGCAGTGCGAAAAACTATGGTCCTTGGTTCTGTCAGCTATGGAGGTCGTCCGTGAGCACCGAGCGCGAGGTTGGGCCCACCGGGCCGCAGGGGGAGCAGCCCTCGGGCACTGAGGCCGCGGCAGCGGCCCCGGCTCCGGACGGGCACAAGCCCACCATGGCCTTCGGCAGGATCCCCGAGCCCGAGGCCCCGGCGGACGCCCCGCCGGCCGACGGCGGGCACAAGCCGACCATGGCCTTCGGCCGGGTGCCCGAGCCCGAGGCCCCGGCGGACGCCGCGCCGGCCGACGGCGGGCACAAGCCCACCATGGCCTTCACCAAGGTCCCCGTCCCGGAGGCGGCGCCCGTCGCCCCCGCTGCGCCCGAGGCGGCCCCCGCCGCGCCCGCCGAGGCGCCGGTCGCGCCGGTCGCCGAGAGCGGCTACATCGACGCCCCGCCGCCGGTCCTGCCGCCCGCCCCGGCCGCGCCCGTCGCCCCGGCTGCGGCACCGGCCGCGCCCGTCGCACCGGCTGCGCCCGCCGCGCCCGTCGGCGAGGCCGCCCCGGTCCTGCCGCCGGTCGCCAACCCGTACGCGACGCCGACCCACGGCGTCCCCGCCGCCGGCGCCCACGACCCGTACGCCGCTCCCGGCGCCCAGCACCCGTTCGGCGCCGGCCGCCCGCTCGGCGGCTGGGGCGCGGGGCACGACACCACCGCCGCGCACGGCATCCCCGGCTACCCGGGCGCCCCCGGTGCGCCCGGCGGTCCCGCGGGCCCGCTCGGCTACCCGGCGGACTACCCCGGCGGCCCGGCCGGCCCCGGCGGTCCCCGCAAGAAGCGCGGCGGCCTGGTCGCCCTGATCGCCGCCGTCGCCCTCGTGGCGGGCATCGCTGGCGGTGCCGTCGGCGTGGCGGTCTCGGGCAACGGCAACTCCGTCGCCTCCGCGGACGACCACCGCAGCACCACCATCCAGGCCAGCAACACCCAGAAGAACGAGCCCGCCCCCGGCTCGATCGCCGCCATCGCGCAGAAGGCGCTGCCGAGCGTCGTCACCATCAAGGCGCAGAACAGCAGCGAGTCGGGCACCGGCACCGGCTTCGTCTTCGACACCGAGGGCCACATCCTCACCAACAACCACGTGGTGGCGCCCGCCGTCACCGGCGGCGGCGGGAAACTGACCGTCAAGTTCGCCGACGGCTCCTCCTACAGCGCCTCCGTGCTCGGCCGCGCCGAGGGCTACGACGTGGCCGTCGTCAAGATCGACAACCCGCCGAAGGAGAAGCTGAGCCCGCTCACGCTGGCCGACTCCGACAAGGTCAACGTCGGCGACGCCACCATCGCGATCGGCGCGCCGTACGGGCTGGAGTCGACCGTCACCAGCGGCATCATCAGCGCCAAGGACCGCCCGGTCGCCTCCGGCGATGAGACCGGCGCCCAGGCCTCCTACATGAACGCCCTGCAGACCGACGCCTCGATCAACCCCGGCAACTCCGGCGGCCCGCTGCTCGACTCCAGCGGCGCCGTGGTCGGCATCAACTCGGCGATCCAGTCCAACGCCTCCGCCAACGGGCGGGCCGGCAGCATCGGCCTCGGCTTCGCCATCCCGATCAACCAGGCCAAGTGGGTCGCCGACACCCTGATCAAGACCGGCAAGCCGGTCTACGCCCAGCTCCAGGTACTGCGCAACGACGACTACAAGGGCGACGGGGCGCAGATCCAGACCCGCGACATCCAGGGCCAGCCCGCCGTCACCCCCGGCGGCGCCGCCGACAAGGCCGGCCTCAAGCCCGGCGACGTCATCACCAAGCTCAACGGCGCCCCGATCGAGAACGGCCCGGCCCTGGTCAGCCGGATCTGGACGCACAAGCCCGGCGAGACCGTCGACGTCGAGTACCAGCGCAACGGCCAGACCATGACCACCAAGGTCACCCTCGGCTCGCGGGAGGGCGACACCCCGAGCTGACCCGGCACCCGGAAACCGTGTGCACCGAACCCCGCCGGACCCGTTAGGCTGACCTCCGCCTGGAGAGCTGCCCGAGCGGCCTAAGGGAACAGTCTTGAAAACTGTCGTGGCGTGACCCGTCACCGTGGGTTCGAATCCCACGCTCTCCGCCGGTAGGGGAAAACACCTGCTCAGGGCGGGTGCCGACATCGAGTCGGCACCCGCCTTCGCGCTTTGCGGGCAGCGGGGCTTGACCCTGACACCGTGGGAGGCCGTGCACTGGGAGCACCATGTTGAACATCGGAGACTTCGCCAGGCACGGCCGGGTGTCGGTGCGGATGCTGCGCCACTACGACGCCATCGGACTGCTGCACCCCGCCCGGGTGGACCCGGTCAGCGGCTACCGCTTCTACCAGGCGGCCCAACTCGCCCGGCTCAACCGGGTGATCGCGCTCAAGGAGCTGGGCTTCACGCTCCAGCAGGTGCGGGCCGTCCTGGACGAGGAGGTGGACGCGGCCGAACTGCGCGGGATGCTGCGGCTGCGGCGCGCCGAACTGGCCGAGGCGATCGCGGCGGACACGCGGCGACTGGCCCGGGTGCGGGCGAGGCTCCGGACGATCGAGAGCGAGGGGACCATGTCCACGCACGATGTCGTGGTGAAGCCGGTGCCGTCCGTCCGGGCGGCCGAACTGAGCGCGGTGGCGGCGAGCTACCAGCCGGAGGACATCGGGCCGGTGATCGGCCCGCTGTTCGCCGAGCTGTGCCGCCGGCTGGCGGCGGCGGGGGTGGCCGAGACCGGCCCGGCCGTGGCCCGCTACGAGGAGGCCCCGGAGGGCGGCGGGGCGGTGCTGGTCCGCGCCGCGGTCCCGGTCGGGCCGGGGGTGCGGGCGGGGGAGCACGACTTCGACGTGGTCGACCTGCCCGCGCTCGACCACGCGGCGACGGTCGTCCACCGCGGGTCGATGGACGACGCGGTGGGCGCCTTCCAGGAGCTGGCCCACTTCATCGAGGCCAACGGCTACCGCTCCACCGGCTACGCCCGCGAGCTCTACCTGGAGTGCCCGGACGACCCGGCCCACTGGGTGACCGAACTCCAGGAACCCGTCGAGCCGCAGTAACCCGCGACGCAGGCCCCGCCGGCCCCACCCGCCGGGGCCTGCACGGCCCTCCGCCCTGTCTTCCTCCGTTGGCCCTCCGGCAGAGCCGTTCCCCCATCCCCTGCCCCGCAGGGCCCACTTGCCGGGGCGCCTGTACGGCCCTCCGCCTCCTTCCCCCGTCCGCTCCCCGGCGGAGCCGTTCCCCCACCTCCTGCCCCGCAGGGCCCACTTGCCGGGGCTTCGCCCGGCGGGCAGAGTGCGGGGGACGACTGCGGGCGGTGAGCGGAGGCGGCGATGGGTGATCTGACGGATCGGCTGGCGCAGGGGCTCCCGCCCGGGGCGGTCGTCGTGGACGAGGACGTCCTGGACGCCTACCGCCACGACATGGCGGGGTTCTGCGCCGCCGGGACGCCCGCCGTCGTCGTGTTCCCGGAGACCGTCGAGCAGGTGCAGCACGTCCTGCGGACCGCCACCGACCTCCGCGTCCCGGTGGTGCCGCAGGGCGCGCGGACCGGGCTCTCCGGTGCCGCGAACGCCGTCGACGGCTGCGTCCTGCTGTCCCTGGTGAAGCTGAACCGCATCCTGGAGATCGACCCGGTGAACCGGATCGCGGTCGTCGAGCCGGGCGTGGTCAACGCCGAACTCTCGCGCGCCGTGGCCGACTTGGGTCTGTCCTACCCGCCGGACCCGTCCAGCTGGGAGTCCTGCACGATCGGCGGCAACATCGGCACCGGCGCCGGCGGCCTGTGCTGCGTGAAGTACGGGGTCACCAGCGAGTACGTGCTCGGGCTGGACGTCGTGCTCGCGGACGGGCGCCTGTTGTCCACCGGCCGCCGGACGGCCAAGGGCGTGGCCGGGTACGACCTGACCCGGCTGCTGGTCGGTTCGGAGGGCACGCTGGGCGTGGTGGTCCGGGCGGTGCTGTCGCTGCGGCCCGCCCCGCCGCCGCAGCTGGCACTGGCGGCGGAGTTCCCGAGCGCGGACGCCGCCGGGGCCGCGGTCTGCGCGGTGATGGCGGGCGGTCTGACCCCGTCGCTGATGGAGCTGATGGACGCGGTCAGCGTGCGGGCGGTCAACGAGATGGGGCGGATGGGCCTGCCGGCGTCCACCCAGGCGCTGCTGCTGGTGGCCTTCGACGGGCCGGACCGGGCCGCCGAGCTGGCGCGGGTGGCCGAGCTGTGCCGGGCGGCGGGGGCGACGGAGGTCGTGCCGGCCGAGGACGAGGCGGAGTCCGAGCTGCTGCTGGCGGCCCGGCGGCTGGCGCTCCCGGCCCTGGACCGGCTGGGGACCACGATGATCGACGACGTGGCGGTGCCGCGTTCGCGGCTGGCCGAGATGCTGAACGGCGTCGCGGCGATCGCCGAGCGGCACGCGCTGACCATCGGCGTGGTGAGCCACGCGGGGGACGGCAACACCCATCCGATCGTCATCTTCGACGCCTCGGACGAGGAGGAGACGGCACGGGCGCAGCGCTCCTTCGACGAGATCATGGCGCTCGGTCTGGAGCTGGGCGGCACGATCACCGGCGAGCACGGGGTCGGGCTGCTCAAGCGGGACTGGCTGGCGCGCGAGCTGGGGCCGGTGGCGCTGGACCTGCAGCGGCAGCTGAAGGCGGTCTTCGATCCGCTGGGAATCCTCAATCCGGGCAAGATGGTCTGATCTTCCGACGGTCGCAGCATCATTCCTGAATGATGGTCTTCATAAGTCGCCGATTGTCGACATGGTCGGGTCGTCGAACTTTTCGGGGGCGCGTCTTCCCTTGCTGTGCGCCCAGGGTGGCGCGGTGATTTTTTCGTGCGCTCCTTCGCGCGGCCTCGCGCGGGGTCGGCTAGGGCTTCGCAGGGCGTCCGTTCGGATGAAATCCCAGCTCAGGATAGGTGTGTCGAAGCGCTGTCCCGCTGTCGTGCCGTTATGCGGGGCCTTGGTGGATATCACGCTAACGGGCGAAAACTGCTCCGTCAGGTGGTGCTTTGTCGATTTGTTGCGGAAGTCTGTCTCTCGGCGTCGCAGCCCGCAGGTGTTCGTCTGGCCGGCGAACTCCCGCACACATTGCACGATTTACCGTTTCTTGGAGGTTCTCATGGTTCGCATCCACACCCGTCGGGTGGCCGGTTTCCTGGTCGCCGCTCCGCTCGCGGCCGGTCTGCTGCTCGCTGGTGCCGGTGCTGCGGCGGCCGACAACGGTGCGATGGCGGGCGCCGGTTCCAACGCCGGCGTCGTCTCCAACACCGGCACCGGGAACGTCTTCGGCGGTGTCGACGGCAACTACGTCTCCACCCAGCAGACCGCCACGGGTTCCGGCGCCTCGAACCAGAACAACACCCTCGCCGCGAAGGACAACGCGGGCACCATCCTGGCCGACCAGTCCAACAAGAACGTCAACATCGTCTTCGCGCCGATCCTCCACTGATCCGGGCGCACTCCACCGTCGGCGGGGGCGCCGGAGGTGGGTGGCCGCGGGTGAGCTGAGCACCCGCGGCGGGGCTCGGAACGGTCGCGATCGATGCGACGAGCGCATGACCGGCCAGCGGAAAGGGTCGCCGCGAACCGGCCTCGTGGGCGGTGCCGTCACCGGCACCGCCCACGCGTGCGTCCGGGGCCGGGGCCGCCCGAACGGCTCCGGGGACCGCCGCCGTCAACCGTCCGGGTGCGTACAGCCAGGGCCCGCGCCCGGAGTCGTCCGACGGCGGCGGTACGGTTGCGCCCGACAGCACACCGCGCGCGCCCGGGTCCAGGAAGGCCCGGCCGGCCGCGGCGGCGGACGCGGCGACCGGAAGGAAGGGCGCGATGGCAGCGGAGGAGGAGGGCCTGACCGGCCCGGGCGAGGCCGGGTCCGCACCCGGCCCGGACCCGAGGTCCGAGTCGCGGCCCGAGTCGCGGGACGAGCACCGCGATGAGCACCGGGACGAGCCCCGGCCGGAGCCGAGGTCCGTGCCCGAGCTGCTGCTCGGCCGCCCGCCGATGGCCCGGCCGCTGCCGACCTTCGACGCCGAGGCCGCGCCCGCCGAGCCCGGCCCGCTGTTCGCGGACTGGCTCACCACCGCCCTGGACGCCGGCGTGCTCGACCCGCAGGTGGTCACCCTCTCCACGGTCGACGCCGACGGCCTCCCGGACGCCCGGGTGCTGGTGCTGCGCGACGTCGACGCGAGCGGCACCGGCTGGGTGTTCTCGGCCGCCGCCGACAGCCCGAAGGGCCGTCAGCTCGCCGACCACCCGGCCGCCGCGCTGACCGTCTACTGGCCGCAGCTGGGCCGGCAGGTCCGGGTCCGCGGCACCGTCGAGCGGGCCGCCGACCTGGTGGCGGCCGCCGAGTTCGCCACCCGCTCCCCGGCCGCCCGGGTGGGCGCGCTGGTCGGGCGCCAGAGTGAGCCGCTGGCCTCGCTGGAGGAGTACGACGAGGCCGTCGCGGTCGCCCGGCGCCGCCTGGAGGCCACGCCGGACGCCGTCGCGGCCGGCCACGCCGTCTACACGCTCTGGGCGCACGAGGTCGAGTACTGGCAGGGCGACGCCGAGCGCCGCCACATCCGCCTCCGCTACACCCGCACCGGCCCGGTGCGCACCCCCGAGTGGTCCCGCACGCTGCTCTGGCCCTGAGACCTCCTCAGGAGTTCACCTGCGCCCGGTCAGCGTCGCGCCGACGCTGGCCGCCACCACGCAGCCGATCCCGGCCAGCTGGGGCACGCCCAGCAGCTGGCCCAGCACCACCAGGCCGACCAGCGCACTGACCGCCGGCTCCAGGCTGACCAGCACGCTGAACACCCGCTGCGGCATCCGCCGCAGCGCGGTCATCTCCAGCGCGTAGGGGATCACCGGCAGCAGGAGCGACACTCCGGCGACCGAGGCGAGCAGCACCACCGGCGAGGCGTCCGGCGCGGTCAGCCCGTGCCACGCCTCGCCGAGGCCGAACGGCGCCAGCGTGATCGCGCCGACCGTCATCGACACGGCGAGGCCCTGGAAGCCCTGGAACGCGGCGCCGACCTTGTCGGTGAAGAGGATGTACAGCGCGTAGCAGGCGGCCGCGCCGAACGCGAAGAGCAGGCCGACCGGGTCCAGCGAGCCGCCGCCGTCGCCCTCGCCGAGCAGGGTCAGCAGGGCGACCCCGGCCGCCGCGAGCAGCGCCCACAGCAGGTGGCTCGCCCGCCGGGCGAAGACCAGGGCGACCGCGAGCGGGCCGAGGAACTCGATGGTCGCCGCGGTGCCCATCGGCAGCCGGTCGACCGCCCCGGCGAACAGGAAGGTCATCCCGGCCGAGGCCATCCCGAGCAGGGCCGCTGCGGCGAGGTCGCGCGGGCGCTTGTCGCGCAGCTTCGGCCGGGTGACGGCGAGCAGGATGACCGCCGCGAAGCCGAGCCGGAGGAAGGTCGTGCCGCTGACCCCGAGCGGGCCGAAGAGCGGTTTGGAGAGCGCGATCCCGGTCTGCACGAGGAACATCGCGGTCAGACACAGAAGCGGCGCCGGGATGCTCTCCGGGCGCCGCAGGAACTTGGGGAGCCGGCCGGTGGGCCGGCCGGGCCGGAGATCGGGTGGTGCCGCGGGGCCGGGCGCCTCGCCTCGTCGCCAGCTGCCGCGCTCGCCGGCGGGCTCGCCCTTGGGGGCGGGCGGCATGGCAAGGGCCTCGGCGACGGCCGTGGTGGCCGGCGTCGGGGCGGCGGTTTCGCCGGGCATGGAGGTGGGCATGGTGACGAGTTTGCCGTAAGGAGTGCAGAACGGGCAAGCTCGTTACAAAATTCGGGACGGAAGCGGACGGGTGCGCCCGAAAGGGTGGGCGCGGGCGGGCCGCGCGGCGTGGTTGACGCGTTCATCCGATGGTCCGTCAGTATCACGGATTGATGCGCTATCTCCGCCCCACGGCCCTCGTCGCCGCCGCCCTCGTGCTCCTGCTGGCCATCGACGGAACCGGTGCGAGCGCCGAGGCCACCGCCCCGGCCGCCGTCGCCCTCCCCACCATCCGACCGCTCGCGCTGCCCGACCGCGCGGGCCCGCCCAAACCCCGGGGCGCCTTCAGCGGCCTCGCCTTCGACGTCTGCACCGCGCCCCCGTTGTCCACCATGCAGACGTGGTGGGACAACTCCTCGTACAGCGCGATCGGCATCTACACCAGCGGGTCCCAGCGCGCCTGCTCCCAGCCCCGGCTGACCGCCGACTGGGTCAGCCAGGCCCGGGCGATGGGCTGGCGGTTCCTGCCGGTGCACGCCGGGTCCCAGGCGCCGTGCCTCGACCCCGCGCGCAAGCCGCTGCGGATCGACCCGGCGCACGCGGCCGACCAGGGCCGCTCCGAGGCCGACGAGGCGGTCGGCGGGCTGCAGGCGCTCGGCTTCGGCCCGGGCAACCCGGTCTACATGGACATGGAGGCGTACCCGAGGAACGACTCCGCCTGCGCCCAGGCCGTCGTCGACTTCGCCCTCGGCTGGACCCAGCGGCTGCACGAGCTCGGCTACACCTCCGGGTTCTACTCCAGCTTCAGCTCCGGCATCGCCGACCTGTCCGCCGCGGCCTGGGCCCACAGCTCCCCGCTGCCGGACGCCGTCTGGTACGCCAAGTGGGACGGCCACGCCGACACCAACGCGCCCGCCCCGCTCGGCAATGACCTGTGGGTCTACCACCAGCGGGCCCACCAGTACCAGGGCAACGTCAAGGACACCCACGGCGGCGTCACCCTCACCGTCGACCGCGACTACGTCGACGGTCCCGCGGCCGGCTGAGCGGGCGGCCGAGCGGGCGGCCGGGGCCCGTCAGCCGCCGAACGGCAGCCAGCCCCGGCCGAGGCAGTCCCCGCAGGTCTCGGTGATGTACCCGGTCCCCGTCCGGTCGGCCCGCACGCCCAGCCGCGCCCGCGTCCGCACCCCGCCCGAGCAGTTCGGGCACGGCACCCGGAACCGCACCGGCTCCCATCCCACCTGCGGGCCGTCCTGGCTCTCGTCCATGGCGTCCAGTATCACGTGCGGCCGGCGCGCCCTGCGGTCCCGTGCCCGGTCCGTGATCCGTGCAACGGGGTCGGGATGCTGACAGCGGCCGGACGGAACGGCACAATCGGGCACGTCCGCGCCCATTACCGCCCGGTAGGTGCCGCAGGCGCACCCGCCGGTGCCGCCAGGTCAAGGAGGACCCGTGTTCAGCACGATGCAGGACGTACCGCTCACCGTCGCGAGGATCCTGGAGCACGGGTCCACGATCCACGCCCGGTCGACCGTCACCACGTGGGACGGCACCGGACCGGTCGTCCGGACGTACGCCGAGGTCGGGGCGCGGGCCGCCCGGCTCGCCCACGCGCTGCGCGACGAACTCGGGGTCACCGGCGACGACCGCGTCGGCACGCTGATGTGGAACAACGCCGAGCACCTGGAGGCCTACCTCGCCGTCCCCGCCATGGGGGCCGTGCTGCACACGCTGAACCTGCGCCTGCCCGCCGGACAGCTGTCGTTCATCGTCAACCACGCCGCCGACCGCGTGGTCATCGTCAACGGCACCGTCCTTCCGCTGCTCGCCGCCGTCCTGCCGGAGCTCGCCCCGACGCTCAAGCACATCGTGGTGAGCGGCCCCGGCGACCGCTCGGTGCTGGCCGGCTTCGCCGGCACCGTCCACGACTACGAGGACCTGATCGCCGACCGGCCCACCGCGTACCCGTGGAGCACCGAGATCGACGAGCGGCAGGCCGCCGTGCTCTGCTACACCTCCGGCACCACCGGCGACCCGAAGGGCGTGCTCTACAGCCACCGCTCGGTCTACCTGCACTGCCTCCAGGTGAACACCGGCGACAACTTCGCCTTCACCCCGCGCGACACCGCGCTGCCGGTCGTCCCGATGTTCCACGTCAACGCGTGGGGCATCCCGCACGCCGCCTTCATGTCCGGTGCCAACCTGCTCATGCCGGATCGTTTCCTCCAGCCCAAGCCGATGGCCGAGATGATCGCCGCCGTCCGACCCACCGTCAGCGCCGCCGTCCCCACCATCTGGAGCGGCCTGCTGGACGAGCTCGACGCCGGCGACTACGACACCTCCAGCCTGCGCATGGTGGTCATCGGCGGCAGCGCCTGCCCGCCGTCGCTGATGAAGGGCTTCGAGGAGCGCCACGGCATCAGCGTCATCCACGCCTGGGGCATGACCGAGACCTCGCCGCTCGGCTCCTTCGCCCAGCCGCCCGGCGGCCTCACCCCCGAGGAGGAGTGGCCCTACCGGATCACCCAGGGCATCTTCCCGGCCTCCGTCGAGGCCCGGCTGATCGGCCCGGGCGGCGAGCGGATGCCCCACGACGGCGTCGCGGCGGGCGAGTTGGAGGTTCGCGGCCCCTGGATCGCCGGCGCGTACTACGGCGGCGCCGGACAGGACCCGCTCCGCCCGGACGACAAGTTCTCCGAGGACGGCTGGCTGCGCACCGGCGACGTCGGCACCATCACCGCCGACGGCTACCTGACCCTCACCGACCGAGCCAAGGACGTCATCAAGTCCGGCGGCGAGTGGATCTCCTCGGTCGACCTGGAGAACCAGCTGATGGCCCACCCCGAGGTGGCCGAGGCCGCCGTGGTCGCCGTCCCGGACGAGAAGTGGGGCGAGCGCCCGCTGGCCACCGTCGTGCTGCGCCCGGGCGCCACGGCCGGGCTGCCCGAACTGCGGGCCTTCCTGGCCGGGCGGATCGCCTCCTGGCAGCTGCCGGAGCGCTGGTCGATCGTCGAGTCGGTGCCGAAGACCTCGGTCGGCAAGTTCGACAAGAAGGTGATCCGGGCCAGCTACGCGGCGGACGAACTGGACGTCACGGTGCTCGGCAAGGAGTGACCGCGGTACGACGGAGGGGGGGGGGCCCCCCCCCGGGGGGGGGGGGCGCGCGGGGGGGGGCGCCCCCGGGGGGGGGCCCCCCCCCGCCCCCCCCCCCCGCCGCGCCCCCCCCGCCCCCCGCGGCGCGGGGTGGG